>CAZDHN010000276.1:0-8245 GCA_964505115.1 uncultured Planctomycetaceae bacterium | reverse complement strand
TGGAAACCACTGGCCGGACGGCAGTTACCCGATCGCCCAGCAGAGCGCCGTCGGGTAGGCGAACGGCAGCCGCCGGCGTAGCCGAATTGGCCGTCGGCTCCACGCAAGTAGTCGCGCGCACCGGTCAACCTCGCGCCACGGGCAGCGACCGCCCATCAGTTGCGTCGAACTCGCCCGTACCACGAATCGCTCGGGCGCAGGCGGCCGGATCGTCGCCAGCCGCCATGCCCGGGCCGGCCATTTCACAGGCGCCTTCGGTTGCCTCGGCTCCATCGGGAGCGGGCGGGCCGAACCTCCCGGTAGCCGCTCCGCAAGCGACTTCCGTCACTCGCGGCGGCAGCAGGGCTCCGATAACCGCCCGACCGAACACGGGCTCCGGGCCGGCCGGTTCCAGCGGAGCGCCGGGCGTGATAGGCATCGCCCAGGCCGCTCGTGCCACTCGATATGAATCGCTGCCTTCGGAGCTTTCCGGCGGCGGAATTCCAGTGCCCGGCAGAACACCCGGCCGAGCGCTCGCACCGGAGGCCACCGCCGACATGCCGCAAATGGTCGCGACCGCGCCGAGCGGAGGCAAGTTGGCCGCCTCGCCGCTGAAAGCCCAGCCGGGCGGACAATTGCGTCAAGTGGCCGGTCTGCCCGGTAGCCTGCAAAGCCAGACAGCCGCCGGAGCAATCGCCTCGATGGCCGCTCTGGGCTCGCCATTGCCGGCCGCGGCCGCTCGCCGAGCAACCGCCTCACAACGTAGCGGCAGCGGCCCCGACTTGAGCCCGGGCGCTACTACTACTCTGGCCAAGGCCAAGACGGGTATCAACCTGCCGACAGCCGCCGTGCCGGTCGAGAATGCCCTCGCGCCCGGCGCCGGTGGAGTGGCCGTCGCCAAAGGCGCGGCGGCAAGCAAGCTGGAAGCGGGCGACTCGGCAACCATCCAGCGCACAGCCACCTCGGCCGCGCCGGCCGGCGCTCGGACGGCAGCTCGCGGCACGGCCGAGTTCTCGCTCGGCTCGGCCCAAGTAGTCACACTGGCCGGCCGACTGCGAGCAGGCGACGACGGGCTGCCGACCATCGCCGCCACGGCACCGGGTTCTGGAATCGGCCGCGCAACCGGTCAGATGCCCGCCATGCCCGGCCTGGCAGGCGACCTACCTCAACCGGCAACCACCATGGCGAACGGATCGGGACCAAGCGGCGCCGAGAGCGCCGCGGCCGAGGCAACCGCCAACGCTTCGGCAACGGTCGCAGCCCGAACCGGCGCGGTCGCATTGCCCGGCGGTGGGCCGGCCGGTCAAGCGGGTTCAATCGCCAGCGGCAGCGCGGGAGTGATCGGCTCGGCGAAACTCAGTCGGGCGACCGGCACTCGGGCCGAGCCAACACAACTCGTCGGCAGCGGCATGACGGGACCCGCGCGAACCATGGGCCGAATGCCCACGGCACGGCTGGTTGGCGAAGTGCCGGAAGTCGCGGTTGCCGAGCCGGGTTCCGGCACGTCGGACGGAATGCCGTCGGCAGCGCCGGCGGCCAGCCCTGGAAGCGTCGCCCGGCAAAGTCAGGCGGCAGGTTTGCCGGGTGACTTGGTCGCACGGACGCCGGTTGACGGCGCCGTCGAGTCGGGTCCGTCGGCCAGCACGCCCGGCGTGACAGCCGGCACGCGCAGGCTGCCGGCGGGTGACGGCCAGGGTCCCTCACTGGCCGCCGAAGTTGGCGCCGGCCCGTTGGCCAAAACGAACATGCCGGGGCTGCCGCGCGGACTGGCCGAGACAGTCGACCTACAACCGACCGCCGCCACAGGGCAGGCCACGGCCGAGCCGCACTTGCTAGAGGTGGCTGCCGGAATGGGTGTTGGCGAGCCCGGCCGAGTGGAAGGCGGCTTGCCGGTGCAAATTGCCGCCGTCGTGGGCCAAGGCGGATTGAGCCACGAGTTGTCGCCCGAGGTCGGAATACCCAGCCGTCGGGCGCGTCCGGAGAGCGAAGTGATCCATGCGGTAGCCAGCCGGTTCGTCATCGAGCGCAGCGGCGGCGAGTTGGCCGTCGACGGTCAGATCCGCGAGCCGACCGAAGCGTTCAGCAACCGCGATCCGGGCCGCCGGGCCGAGATGGCCAAGCTTCACGGCGGAACCGAGGGGACCGAGAAAGCGGTCGAGATGGGCCTGGACTTCTTCGCCCGGCACCAGTTCCCCGACGGACACTGGAGTCTCCATGAATTACCCGGTGATTTGCCTAACAAGGGCAAGGGATACGAGGACGCGGCGTTGGCCCAGATGCAGTCGGACACGGCGGCGACCGGCCTGGCGCTCCTTTCCTACCTGGGCGCCGGCTACACGCATCTGGACGACAAGCATCGGGCGGTCGTGCGTCGCGGGCTGGATTGGATGGTTCGGAACCAGAAGGCCAACGGCGACACCTTCAGCGGCGGCACGCCCTACGCCTGGTATTACAGTCACGGCATCGCGGCCATTGCGCTTTGCGAAGCCTACGGCATGACCCGGGACCCCGAGCTTCGCGAGCCGGCCCAGAAGGCGATCCAGTTCATCATCGACTCGCAACATCCGACCGAAGGCGGCTGGCGCTATAAGCCGCAAGTGGAGTCGGACACTTCGGTCTCGGGCTGGCAGTTAATGGCGCTTAAGAGCGCTCAGATGGCCGGTTTGAAGGTTCCCGCCGGCTCGCTGGGGCGGTTATCCAAATGGCTCGACAAAGCTCAGACCGCGGGCGGCTCCCGCTACGCTTACAACCCAAACGCCGACGACACGCCCGAGCAACGCGATGGCCTGGTTCCCAATCTGGCGATGACCGCCGAGGGGCTGCTGATGCGGATGTACCAGGGCTGGCGGCGCGACAACCCGGCGCTGATCGAGGGAGCCGAGCACCTCAAGTCGAACCTGCCCGAGGTTGGCACCGAAGCCCAGCCGCTGCGCAACGCCTACTACTGGTACTATGCCACGCAAGTGATGTTCCAGATGCAGGGCGACTACTGGACCGCCTGGAACGAGAAGATGCAACCGCTCTTGCAGCAGAGTCAAACGGACGCCGGTCCGCTTGCCGGCAGTTGGCACCCGGCCACCCCCGTCCCCGACCGCTGGGGCCACGCCGGCGGTCGCCACTACGTAACCGCCATGAACCTGCTCATGCTCGAAGTCTACTACCGCCACCTGCCGCTGTTCCAGCTTGATTTCAAGGCCAAGCGGTAAACGGGTAAGTAGGGCGAGTTTTGGCGTCCTTGACCGGGCATGTTCCGGAAGCCAAGGACGCGGCTGCGCTTGCTCGAAGGGACGAAAAGACCTATAGTGGAATAGGTGTTGTGCGGAGGCTAACGTGAAGTTCAGCGAACTCGTAAGGTTACTGGAAAGCGAAGGATTTCGTGTCGTTAAGGAGAAAGGCTCCGTTCGCTACTACGGTAAGCCCGATTGGAGCAGGTTGATCCGCGTGGATTATCACGGCGCAAAGGAAGTGCCGAGCGGTACTTGCCACAGCATCCTAAAGGCCGCGGGCATCAAACGCAAGTGAGAAGGGGATTGAAATGATCGAGTTGCCATATTCCCTGGTAATTGAAGCTACCAAGGAACCCGATTTCTTCGGCTTCTATTCTCCCGACCTGGAGGGTTTCACGGGCATCGGCCATTCGGTGGAGGATTGCCTGTATAAGGCACGATGGGGCATGACGGATCACTTGGCAACACTCAAGGAGCAAGGTCTCCCGATCCCGCCCGAAAATCCCGATCCCAAGATTACCATCCAGAACGCCAAGGACGAGGCCATGGCTTGATCTTGGAGGGTTGACGATGCCGACAATCCTGATGAACGGATGAAGAATAATGGGTAAGGCACACGATGTTCAGAGCCTATCGTTCTCGGAAGCGATGATGGTCCTACGCGTCGACGGACGCAAGTACACGATCGACGTTGCCAAGCAGTCACGAAAGTTGGCCGACGCAACGCCGGAGCAAAGAGAGAACTTTGTCGTGTCACCGTCCGGCTACGGGATCCATTGGCCCGACCTGGACGAGGACCTCTCCATTGACGGCCTGATAGGGATCGCACATTCCTGCCCCGGGCCGACGGCAAAAGCATAAAAGGCGAAGCTCGCGCGCCGGTGATTCCCCTACGGCTTCGTCGGCGGCAGCGGCACGAGTTGCTCGATCATGCTGGCAAGGAATTTGCCCAGGCGGTCGGAACCCATCAGGGCGTGTTCTTTTAGGGCCAGCATGTCTTTGATGCTGGACGGCCGGTTCCAGATGGCGCCGAACGCCGCGCCCAGTTGGGCGGTGCGGGTCTTCTGCTTCGAGAGCCGGTCGACGTCGCTCATCAACTCCTCGTCGACCGTGTCGGTGATGACGCGAACCGCCAGGAAACGGACCTTCTCGGCCCGACACGCCCGGGCGGCGGCGAAACTCTCCAGGTCGACCGCCAGTGCGCCGTGCTTCTCGCCCAGCGCCCTTTTCTCTTCGGGCAGCCGCACAACTTGATCGACCGAGAGCAGCCGGCCCAGATGCACGCCGGGCGTCCCGGCAAGCGCGGCCGGGTCGACCTTCAAGTCGATCGCCAACCGCTCGCCCGACGAGTCGCAAACGCTGTCGGCCATCAGAATATCGTAACGCTTCAACTCGGGCTGCAATCCGCCGGCGAACCCGGCCGAGATGATCCAGTCGGGTCGATGGGCCTGGATGAGCGCGTCGACCACCCGGGCGGCCGGCTCCGGCCCGGCACCCGACTCGACCAGCACAACCCGCCTCGAATTGAGCGTTCCGTATCGGGCGACAAAACCCTCGCCGCGTAGCGAGAGCTTGTCTTCCAACAGGTCGACCGTTCCACCCGCCTCGATCCCCAAGGCGAAAACAATGCCCACGTCCGAGAGCAACCGTTCGGCTTCAGCCTCGCAACCGGCCGTTTCGTCCAAGGCTTCGCCCTGCTGCCGGGCGGCCTCGACAACCTTCTCGCGAATCTTCTCCCTGGCCGCCGTCTGCAGCCAGTTTCGCAATACCGAGCGGAAGACCATGGTTGAGGGGCTAGGGTTGAGGGGCTAGGGGCGAGGGTTGTGTTGAATTAAGGATTGGCGCGGAAACGAGTGTCGCCTTTCGCTCCGCGAAAGTAGCGGTCTTTCGCGGAGCGAAAGGCGACAATACGACACCTATTGATCGCCCGGTCCCAAGCGTTGAAAAGCCCCAGGCGTCCGACCTCCCACTTCCATTTAGGTCATCTGCCAGACGGCCATTCTCATCATATCAGATATGTGGCGGTTGGCCGAGAGGACGGCGGCCGGCTCAAAGCCGCAATGGACCAGGCAGTGCTCGCAGCGGGGGTCGGCGCCCGGCCCCAGCGAGTCCCAATCGGTCGCTTCGACCAATTCCCGGTAGCTCTGGTAATGGGCGTCGGTAACCAGATAGCAGGGGCCCTTCCAGCCGCGAATGTTATAGGTCGGGTTGGCCCAGGCCGCGCAGCTCAGTTGCCGGTTGCCGCAGAGGAAGTCGAGATAGACGGGCGAGGTGATCAACTTGAATCGGGAAAGAATGTCCTTGGCCTGACGGAACTTGGCGTTGATTTCCGAGCGGGTCATGAAGATCTCTTCAGCACTGGCGGGCGAGGTTTTTTGGATGGCCTCGTAGCCGTAGGCCGGCGAGAGCATGAAGCCATCGACGCCCAACTCGGTCAGATACTCCAGCAGGACGGCCGTTTCGTGGATGTCGGTCTGCTTGTAGACGGTTGTGTTGGTGTAGACCGCGAAACCGGCCCGCTTCGCCGCCCGAATGCCGGCAACTGCCGACGAGAACACACCCTTCCGCCTCACCGCCCGATCGTGACTGGCCTCCATCCCGTCCAAATGCACGTTGATGAACAAGCGGCCGTCGCGAGGGAAGCCCGACACCTTCTTCTCCAGCAGCGTGCCGTTGGTGCAGAGGTAGATGTGCTTGCGTCGGGCGAGCGTTCGGGCCAACAGTTCGTCTATTTCGGGGTAGATCAACGGCTCGCCGCCACAGATGCTAACGATGGGCGCGCCACACTCGTCCATCGCCCCAAGGCACTCTTCCACCGAGAGCCGCTTGGAGGCAGTGTCGGCATATTCGCGAATCCGTCCGCAGCCAATGCAGCTCAGGTTGCAGGCGTGCAGCGGCTCCAGCATCAGAACCAACGGGAACCGCTTCCGGCCGGCCAATTTCTGCTTCAACAGGTAGCCGGTCATCGAACGCGTTAACGAAAGTGGGAACCTCATGGCAGGTCTGCTCGGGGCTGTGGGGCTAGTGGTCTGTCACGTCCAGTGTGATGGGTGGTGCGGGGTGCCACTGCTGGCTTGCCCAGCAGTGTCTTGGCGGCGGTTGTACTTCACACTGCTGGGCAAGCCAGCAGTGGCACCCATCACTTTGGCTGTGACAGACGGCTAGATGTTCGTTTCGCAGGCAGTTAAGCATTCATAATCCGCTGCCGGTCGGGGGTCGTCTCTTCGTCTTCATCCGCCGATACGACTCGCAACTTCGGCCCGGCGGCCTCGCAGCCGACGGCCGCCGCGCTGACGGCCCAATCGGCAAGCGCCAGCAGCGGGAAGCAGGTTCGATAGTAGTGGTATCGCAGATAAAAGACGCGGGGGAAGCCGGTCCCGCTGAACTCCGGCTCGTCCCAGTTGCCGTCGTCGCGTTGGCTTTCGACCAGGAACCGCACGCCCCGAGCCACGGCCGGATTCGTTCCCAGCCCGGCCGCCAGAAGCCCCATCACGGCCCAAGCCGTCTGCGAGGCCGTGGCCGGACCCTGACCGCGAAGCAGCGGATCGTCGTAACTGCCGGGCGTTTCACCCCAACCGCCGTCGGCCTGCTGGCACGAGAGCAGCCAATTGGCGCCGGCCGCCATGGCCGGATCGTCCTCGGGCACGCCGACGGCTGCCAGGCCGGTCAGCACTTCCCAAGTGCCGTAAATGTAATTCACGCCCCAACGCCCGTACCAACTCCCGTCGGCCTCCTGCTCGCCGCGCAAAAACTCGACCGCCCGATCCACCACCGGATCGCCCACGCTACGGCCAAGTTTGGCCAGGGCTTCGAGCACTCGGGCGGTAATGTCGGCCGTGCTGGGGTCGATCATCGCGTTGTGATCGGCGAAAGGAACGTAGCAGAGGAACTGGCGGTTATTGTTTCGGTCGAAAGCGGCCCAGCCGCCGTCGTCGTTCTGCATGGCCAGCAACCAGGCCAACCCCCGCTCGATTGCCGCGGTCGTCCTTTTCATCCGGTCGATTCGCTGTTGCGAACCATCGGCCGGTTCATCGGTCGATTCGTCGAGCAAACGCAACTCGGGCGGAAGCTGCTCGGACAATTCGGACTCCTCGGCAAACTGCGATTGCAGGGCCATCAGCACCATGGCCGTGTCGTCGTTGTCGGGGTAGAAGTCGTTGGCGTACTCGAAACACCAGCCACCCGGCTCGGCGTCGACCGTCTGGGACCAATCACCCGGCCTGGTAATCTGGCGGTCCAGCAGCCAGTCGATCGCCCGGGCCAGCGGCCGGCTGTCGGGCCGAATGCCGCTGGCCGTCAGCGCCCGAAGCGTGATTGCCGTATCCCAGACGGGCGACTTGCAGGGCTGCAAGTGGATTGCCTCGCTCCGGTCGTCTTCGACGATCAGGTCGTCAAGCTGCTTGTTACATTCGATCAGTTCGGGGCTCTCGTCGCCGTAACCCAGGCAGCGCAGGGCGACAATGCTCCAGACGATCGGCGGAAAGATGGCGCCCAGGCCGTCGCTGCGCTCGAAGCGCTCGAGCATCCAGCGCTCTGCCTCCTTGAGCGCCCGGCGTCGGAACGGCTCGATCCGATGTCGCCGACACCACTTCAACAGCCGGTCGACTGTACGGAAGAATCGGTCCCAACTGAAGAGGCTCGTGCCGCCGGATAAGCCCGGACAACGTAGCTCGGGCCAATCTTCCGGCGCATTGATGAACAGCTCGCGGATACCCCGATGCGGATCCAACTCGCGCGTCGGCCGGCACGCCCACATTATCGAAAGCGGCACCAGGATCGTCCGCGACCAGGAACTTACCGCATACAGATTGACCGGGAACCACTTGGGCAACAGCGCAACCTCGGGCGGAACGGCCGGACATTGCTCGTAGGAAATTTGCCCCAGCAGGGCCAGGTAGAACCGTGTGTAGCTATTCACCGCGTCGGCGCCGCCATTGGCCAGAATGGCGTGGCGGGCGCGCTGCATGTACTCCGAACCGGTCGAGTGGCCGGTTAGCTTCAGGGCGAAGTAAGCCTTCACGCTGCCGCTGATTTCCACC
>CAZDHN010000275.1:0-8270 GCA_964505115.1 uncultured Planctomycetaceae bacterium | reverse complement strand
TCATTTATTTTCTCGGGTCAGTCAGTAGGGTGGGTCGAGCGCAGCGAGCCCCACCATCATTGGTCAATCCATTTGGTGGGGCTCGCTGCGCTCGACCCACCCTACATTTCTTCCAGCCTATGTTTCTCCCCCAATCAACTCCCGCTCCTTCTCGGCGTCCAGGCCGTGGCGGGTGGACATGGTTTGGCGGGACATGGCGCCGGCGCGGACGAGGATCTCGTCGGCCTTGGTTTCCTTGTAGCGGTCGCGGACGGCAAGCGTGGGCGAGATGCCTTGGACTTCAACCGAATCGAGCGCCTCGACCGGCAGGCGGCCGGCTTCGGTGGCGGTCCGGATCACGCGGTCGAGCAATTCCAGGTCGTCTTCGATCATGTCGTGCTGCAAGCGCTGGAACATCCGCACGGCCGGGCCCTCGGCAACCATGGTCGACGAGTAGTTGGCGTTCGAGGCGTCGCTGGTAAGCATGAACTCGGGCATCACCAGCCGGCTGGCGATTGCACGCAGCTCGGCCTGCAACACGACGACGAAGCGGCTGGCGTCGATTGCCGTGGCCGGGAATTCGTATTCGGTGCCGGCCGATGCATCCAGTATGGTGCCCGGCCCGTAGCGGCGGAAGTGGCTCGCGCGGCCGCTCGTCTGGTTGGTCAGCGTAGCGTCGGCCTGATCGGAGACGAACTGCTCGACGCTGCTCTTCGTGCCCGACTGGTGCTTGCGGATAAGCGCGATGGCCGATTGGATCTCGGCGACCACGCTCATGTTTCGCAGCAGTTTCTCCGCCCGGTGGAGGTTCTTTCGCACCGGGTAGAACAGGGGCAGGCCGCGCTTGACGTTGCCGTCGACGTTCGCCTTGCGATGCTGGATCCGCTCGGCGTCGACCGGTCGGCCGTCCACGTAGTAGCCCAGCACGGTCTCCACGTCGGTCGGGTCGGTGCGAATACCGAACCGGGCGGCCGGATCGCCGGCCATTTCAGTGGGCGTGGCGATCTGGTCGGGTTCGACGAAGCGGATCCGCGTCGTGCCGTCGTCACCGGTGAACAGTCGCAAGAAGACTTCGCCGTCGCGGTCCGAGCGGCGGACGATCTCCTGTTGCCGCTTGTGCCACCGGTTTGCCCGGACAAACTCGTCGAGCACCGCCTGCACTTGTCGGACGAGTTCCGCCGACACCTCTCGGCCGGTGCGTCGGGCTGCCCGATATGTGTGCCCGGTCCCGACGATGAAGCTCACGCGGTTCTCGTGCCCGTTGATCGCGAACTCGTTCGTCAGTGCCAGCGCTCGGCATTGCTGGCGGATTTCGGCCAGTTGCGATTCGTTGCCGAAGGCCGCGCCGCCCGTTGCCGCTTGACCCGACTCGGCGCCCAGCGTCATCCATCGGCTGCCGTCGGCGTCGTACAGCGCGTCGCTCGGGTCGACGAAATCGTTCCAAAGCGCGTCGAAGGCCTCTTGCAGCCGGCCTTCGAGCCGCTGCGATGCGGGAGCGTTAGTGTGGTTGTTGTGTTTCATGACTTGGGTTCCTTTTCCTTGGTTTGGTTTGTTGTGAACGAAGTAGGGTGGGTCGAGCGCTGCGAGCCCCACCATTGTCTGCTCATCCGCATGGTGGGGCTCGCAGCGCTCGACCCACCCTACGTCTGCGCTCGACCCACCCCATTTACCCAACGGCCAGGCGGTCGCCGAGGCCGTCGGGCACGGTGGCGCCGCGGAGGAGTTCGGCGGCCAGACGGACGGCCATTTCGACGGCGTCGGGCCCGTCGTCGTAATCGCCGATGGGGAACTCCTTGAGCTGTTCGACCAGCAGCCGCGTGGAGGGCGAATCGCTCTTGAAGCGCAAACGCTTGCCCGACAGATATGGGCTCAAGCGGCGGATTCGCACCAGCTTGTTGACGCTGTTGTGGAGCAGCCAGGGCCGCACGCCCAGCATGCCCTGCCGCCGGAACTCGGCCTCGAACTCGCCGCCGAGCAGTTCCTGGAACTGGTTGCTCTCGACGCCGAAGGCGTCGGGTTGGAAGCGCCGATAGAGCTCCACGCCGTCGGCCACGATTTGCGGCGTGGGGCGCCGGGCCAGGTCGGCTTCGATATAGAGGGTTCCCCGGCGATCGACCCCCAGTGCGACGAAGGCCGAGAAGTCGCCCCGCCGGCTGTCGCTGCCCTTGCTCGGATCGAGCGCCAGCGTCTTGACCTTCAACTGTTCCGGCCAGGTCTCGAACCAGATCGATTCGTCGAAGTACGATTCGGGCCACTCGCAGAGGTCCGGGTTGATCGGCGAGTTCTGCTTCTCCCGCTCGAAGGCGGTCGGGCCGCTCTCGGCCCTCATGCACATCAGCGTGTGGAGGTCCTCCCGCTCCGGCCAGAGAAGGACCGCGCCGGCGTCCATCTTGTGGCGGTTGTGCCGGTAGAAGTCGCGGGCGGCCCGTTTGTGGAGCGGGTTATCGACATCCGTGTAGAGGCTTTCCCACTGCTGCCAGAGCGATACGTTTTCAGGCCAACGTTCGATGGCCCTGAATATTCGCGAGTTCCAGCCGGGCGTTTTGTCCATCTCCATGGCCAGGGCTTCGCGATGCAGGGCGGTGGCTAGGTTGACCACGTTGGTGGCGGGCGTTCCGGCCTTCAGCAGCGTGCCGTGGAACCAGAGCCGCGAGTGGTCGCGCTGTAGGGCCGATTGCATGTGGCCGTCGTTTTGCAGGTCGTCGCAGACGATCAGCGTCGGCCGATCGGCCCGATGTCGCCGACCGCGTATCCGCTGGCCCGTGCCGAACGCCTCGATGGCCACGCCGTTTCGCAACACGATCGAGCCGGCACGCCAGACGGGGCCTTGCCCAACGGCGCCGCGATACTCGGTGGCGAGGCGCGGGTTGTCGGTCAGTTCGGCCTTGATGTTTTCCAGGTGGGCATGTGCCTGATGCTTCGTGTCGGAGACGATCCAGATGTACGGTTCGGTGCGGGTCAGGGCCGCGCGCAGCGGATAGGCGAGCGTGCCGATGGTCGACTTGGCCCCGCCGCGCGGCCCGAGCACGTTGAGCTTGGTGCCCCGCGCGTCATTCATGCCGTCGAGCCGCCCGGCCAGCCACTTGTGCATCTTCGACGGAGCCAGCGCGAAGTGGTCGGGCAGGTAGCGTCGGCCCCAGTTCAACAGGCTCGCGTCGCCGTTGCGGGAGGCCAGGCGGCGCCGGGCGCAACCGTGCCGGACGGCGATTTCGCGATAAAGCATGTCGGCCAGATTGCCCGCGCGTTCGGGAGAAAGGCCGTCGGCGGCAAGATTGAGCTTGGTTTTCATCGTCGTCGGCCCCTATTGTTGGACGCATCCTTCAGCGTGTCGGAAATTGCCGCCAGACGGCCGAGGATCTTCTTTCGATACTCGGGGACCGGGATCTCTTCGACGATGATGTCGGCGAATTGGGCCATCAGTTCCCTGATCTGGTCGACGGTTATCACGTCGGGTCCCCGCTTGCCGTATTTCTCCGGATTGAGCCGTTCCAGCGCCCAGGCGGCCGCCCGCCAGTGTCGTTGGTTCCGGCCGGCGTTTCGGATATTCTCCATGTAGCCGATTTCGGAGACATTCTCCTTGCGATCTAGTTCTTGGGCGAAGTCCGGATCGCGGTCGGCCGTGCTTTGAATGGTGGAGACCGCGCAACCGACGTACTTGGCCGCTACCCGCCGACTGCACCCAACACCGAGGATTGCCAGTATCTCCCGGCGCTTGTATTCGTCCAGAACTGGTTTTCTGCCACCTTTCGCCATGCAACGATTCCTCTCTTGAGCCATGAGCTTTGAGCCATGAGCAGTGAGCAGTGAGCAAAGGAAGAACGTGGCTTGCAAAGGGCTCATAGCTCACTGCTCATCGCTCACTGCTCACTGCTCATAGCTCCCAGGTATTCAAACGAGACGGTGGCCCGGCCGGCGGAGCCGCGGTAGTTCTTGACGAATCCCTTTGCACTGGCACCCATGCGGCGAAGGTTTACCGCCCGCCATCGCGACGAGCGGCGGCAATGGGCGATCAGGGCCGGGTGGGCGGCCGTGACGTTTATCCGCTGGCCACGGCCACGATACAGGTCGCCCACCGTCTCGACCACCGCCAGACCGATGCCCACGCCCTGGAAGTCGGGCAGCGTGACGATCCGGCTGAAGCGCCAGCGGTTCTTGCGGCCGATCAGCGAAAGCACGGCACAGAAGGCCACGGGCGTAGCGTTCCAAAGCGCGATGTAACATCGGGCGGCCGTGCTCAGCGAGCCGCTCAAATAGTGATGGCGCGCAAACATCCGCCACGCACTACGCCGGCAACGAAATATCTCAAGCTCGATCGGCGGTCGTTGAAGACACCTCCGGGTAAGCGACGCTGTTGCCATGTCGAGGATCCAGTCGGGCTGGAGCCAGTCGGTCACGTCGTAGTGGCAGGTGACGGCCACGAAGCGGCAATCGATGCGTCCGCGGCCGATCCCCTTGGCGATTGCCGCCGAGCCGATCTTGGCCACGGTGCGGTCGACCACGCTGGTGAACTCGTCGAACGCCACCACCCCGCCCGACCCTTCCAATAGCGCGCGAACCAAATCGCAACGGAACTGTTCGCCGCCGGAGAGTACGTGGTACGGCTTGATCCAACTGGGCGGCGAGCTGAACCCGACCGCCGTGAACAGGCCGGTGATTTCCTTTATCGGCCGCTCGCCCAGGCAATCGACGACCGCCCGATCCCGAGGCCAATCGCGATCACGATAGAGCCGCTCGCCGAAGACCTCCCGGGCGATTGTGCTCTTGCCGCTACCCGACGGACCCACGATCAATCCGATCTTCCAACTGCCGTCCAACTCGGGCACCTCGACCCGAAACCGCTGGCTAGCCCGCTCGGCAATCGGCACGTCGAACATGCCGGCCACCTGCTGGACCCGAAACGAATCGAACACCGGGCAATCCACTTTCACGTCAATCCTACCCATCACTTCATTTCTCCACCTTCCGACCTCTGACTTCCGACCTCCGACCTCCTCACAGCGTTAGCAGCCGGCACTTTAGGCCTTCGGCGGCGAAGCGCTCGTAAAGCTCGCGCTGCTGGTCCTCGTCGCTACATTCGACGACCACCTGATAGGCTTCCGGCACGGCGATTTCCGGCGGATCGGCCGGGTCGAACGCAGCGTCCGACGGCAGTTCCGGCTGGGCGAGCATCTCGTCTAGCAAGGCCCGGACCGCCTCGCTTTCGGTCTCCACTTCCGCCAGTAGCTCGGCCAGCACGTCGTCGTCCGTGCCGGCCATGCCGGCCAAGGGGTCGTGTAACGCCAGCAGCTTGGCCGCCTCTTGCTCGTCCAGGTCGACGATCAGCACGGGCAGTTCCATCTCCGGCGTGGTCTCCGCCCGAAGGTGACCGTCGATCAGCTCCAACGAGCCGTCGGGCAACTCCCGGGCCAACAGCGCGTCGGCATAGCCGATCTCGGCCAGCACGCCCTTTAGCGCGTTGCGTTGCGAGTCCGGATGCGTCCGCCAGTTCCTCGGATTCGGCCTCAACAACTCGGCCTTCACCCGACGTAGTTCCTTGATCCGATCGCGTATTTGCATTTAGGCGTGATCTCCCGTGCTATAAAGCCGCGACCGGTGGGTGCCACTGCTGGCTTGTCCAGCAGTGTCTTGGCGGCAATTGTGCTTCGCACTGCTGGACAAGCCAGCAGTGGCACCCAGCATTTCTGCTGATATGTCCCTACAGCTCCCGCAGGCGTTCGCCGATGTGGGCGAGTTGCACGTCTTGGGTTTCCAGCTTGGCTTCGTGTCGGGCGTAAAAAGTCCAGAGCCGTTGGTTGGCCTCGGCCGCATCGTCCACTTTCTTGCACAACACCAACATCTGGTTGGCCAATACGGCCAGCTTGGCGTGGACCATGAACATCCAGGGCCCGAGCGCCAAGAGGCCCGACATGGCCACGCCGATCACGATGCCCCACTGTTGAACCGTCACGTTAAATCACCTCGTGTGTGTACCGGGAGAAGACCACTGGGACCGACCACGCTTGGCTAATCGCCAGTCGTGGTTGGCCTCTACTTCTGAGCGGCGGTGGCGGATATTCTCTCGCGCAGTCCGCTCAGCATCCCCTTGATGTCGGCCATTTCTTCCCGCCAGCCATGCTCCGGATCGGCGTGGGCCATGATGCGGTTGCCGAGCTTCTCCGCAAGCCGGTCGTCGATTTGGTTGCGGGTTCGGGCGGCGATCTTTTCGATCAGCAGCGGGTCGCCCGTTTCCACCTTGTCTTTAATGTCCTTGCGAACGAACAGAACCAGCACAACCGCCAGCAGCCCGAGGCCGCCGCCAATAGCGCCAAGTGGCAAACCGGTCTTGGCGGCCAGCGCGGCCGCTACCTTCCCGGTGATAGTGGATTCGAGTCGATCGTCGAGTCGGGCTCTCAGCTTGCCCAACAAGCCGCCGGGTGCGTCCTCGTCGAGCGCGGCGTCAACCTTGGCCTTCGTGCTGTTGGCCGCCTCCACGGCCTCGGTCGCCTTGCCGGCCACGGCGGTAACGGAGTCGACGGCCTTCGCGGCATCGGCGGTCGCCCTCGACGTGGTTTGGTCCAGGGTCTTCAGCGCGGCTTGAAGTGCGGGCCATTGATTGGCCAGTTGACGGGCCTTGTCGGCGGTAGCTTCGAGTGGAACAAGGCGATTGGCCGTGGCGTCGATTAGCTTCAGTTGCTCCCCCTGTTGACTTTCGAGGTTGGACAGTCGTTCATTCACGCCGAATAGATCGACCGGCTGTTGCGGCAAGGGCGGCTGCGAGACGGGCGGCTTGGCGGCCTCCAGCCTGCGAGCGTCCATCTTGTCGGCCAGGTCGGCGTTCCAACGGAAGAGGTAACGGTTCTCCGTGGCGAACGCACAAATGCGACCGTTGAACGTGCCTTGGGTAGTGCTGTTGTCGGTCGTGGCAAGCACGCCAATCAACTCGCCCCGGGCGTTTAGCATGGGGCCGCCGGAATCGCCCAGTCGGGCACCGCCGGTCACGTTCAATACGTGGTTGTGATTCGGCCTGCCATGCTTCCAGTGAAGATAGCCAATCGCCTTTCCGGATACTTCGCGGTATTGGCCGGTCCGCCCGTAGCCCGCGAAGCTGATTCGCTCGCCGGGCTTGGCGTAATCCGTTGCGATTTTGACGATTGGTGCCTTCGGTCGCCTGGCAAGCGTAATGAAGGCCAAGTCATCCTGGCGATTCCTGACGGTAATCTGGCCCGCGTGGACAGTGCCGTCGGGGAATCGCATGGACAGAGTGCCCGTGCCCTCATCGAAGATGTGGCAACAAGTGACCACGACACCGTAGTCGGACCCCTTGGCAACGAGCGTGCCGCTACCGTAAGTGTAGTGACTGCCCGTGGCGTTACGAATCCGGCACACAAACGGCCTGGCCCGCGAGTTTACGGACCGGGATTGCGAGTCTTGCCACCGGTTGACCGGCAGTGGGCAGACGCCATTCTCACACTGGCTCTTAGCCACGCCCGCCAAGCCCAGAGCCAGGGCAGAGGCGGCAGCAAGTGCAAACGCGAATCTCATTTTGTCACCTTGTCTGGGTGAAGAGTAAAGAGGTATCGATAGAAAGAACTCCGGGCCAGGTCGGTCGGCTCGGTGATCCGGTCGGCCAGATGCTTGACGGGGTCGACCCGGCCGCCGATCCGATGGGCCGCGGCCACCGCCTGCGAGCAAAACGGCGGCCGGCGACTGACGGCCTCGTCGTTGGTGTTCGCTTTCAGACAGAGCCGGATCCAGGGCAGGTGCAGCAGGCCGGCCGCCGCCAGGTTAAGCCAGCCGTAGTCGCATCCGGCCAGGCGGCGCATAAATCGCGCGGCACCCGCCGCGTCGTATTCGGGCCAGCGGTTGTCGGGATTGGCTCGATAGACATCGATTCGGCCCGGGTAACGTTCGACCTGGCTGGATAGCGTCACCGCCCGACCGCCGAACAGTTCGCGTATTTCCAGGCAGAACAGATCGTCGCCCCAGCGGGCGGCCATGGCCGCGTGGCCGTGCAGGCCGCGGCCGGCAATCGAGATCAATCCCCGACGCCGATACAAGAGCAAGTCGCCGTCGGCGATTCGACCGCGGGCGTCACGATAGCCGACCGGGTTGAGTTGATTGAGTTCGTTCATTTTTCTGGTTGCTCAAACTGTAGGCGAATCGGGCTTGTGAGGAAGGCTAGCACTCAGTAACACCACACTCGATGGGTGCCACTGGCGTCTCGCCAGTGCAATGCAAACCGGGGCTTGCTCGTTAGTGTTTCGAAAGATTGTTGCGCGTATGTGCGGGTTCTCGCTTATGCGGCCACGAAT
>CAZDHN010000274.1:0-8289 GCA_964505115.1 uncultured Planctomycetaceae bacterium | reverse complement strand
TGGGGGTAAGCACTTACGCATGGTATCCATCCCGAAAGTGGCGCTGTCATATTAGAATTGATGTGGAAGGCCTGATTCTAATCCCTGCTACTGCGGTGTTATTCAAGCAACACGTTCCAATCCGTTTACAGTTTAAGTTTCTGAGTAACGCCCATGATCACCGCTCTACAGTTTGTCGACGTTCTGGAAGAGAAGGATCTACTGCCGCCCGATCTTGTCAGGCTGCTGCGCGATCGCATCCAGTCATCGCCCGACCCCGTTACGGCTATCGACGTGGCCAAGCGGTTGATCAAGATGGAGCGGCTAACGTCCGCGCTGGCGGAGCGGATACTCACGGCCCCGTACAGAGAGCCGCAAGCGGAGGAGGACGACCTGGGGCTGGCGCCCTTGGATGACGAGAAGGCCGAGCCGGAAGAATTGGGTCTGTCGCCTTTGGACGACGCACCGAGCCCCGCTCCAAAATCTCGGCCGCCGGCCGGAAAGGCTCAAGAGAAGAAGGAGCAAGAGCAGGCCGATTTGCCATCCCCGTTGGGCGGCTCGCTGCTGGACGAGGAGTTGGGGCTTTCGGACGGCAACTTGGGCGGCGGCCCGTTGGACAATCTGCTGGCCGACACCGCGCTGGACGCCTCTCTAACCGCCGAGGGCAGCCCGCTCATGCCGGTTGCCACCAAGCGACGGGGGCTTCGTGGGTTATTCTCCGGCAAGAAGGTGCCGCGCAAGAAGACCAACGTCTGGGATTCTCCACTACTGCTGGTCGGCGGCGGAACGCTGCTGGGGTTGATGATCCTCGGCCTGATTCTGCTCTGGGCGCTAACGCGTCAAAGCGGCGACGAGATGCTGCAACTCGCCCAAAGCGACTATCGGGCCGGATCCTACACGCAGGCAATTTACAAATACAATCTCTACCTGGAGAAGTTTCCTCGCCACGACGGGGCCAGCCTCGCCCGGGTGCGACGTGGCTTGGCTCAACTGCGGCAGGCGGCCGAAGGCAGCGGCAATTGGCCCAAGTCGCTGGAAGTAGCCAAGCAAGTGCTTGCCGAGATTGCGCCCGAGGCCGACTTCCGCGAAGCTCGAAGCGAGCTGGCCTCGCTGCTGCCCGCCATTGCCGAGGGCCTTGCCAAAGAGGCTCGCGAGACACTCGACTCGAAAATGGTCGCCCTTTCGCGGGAGACCCTGGCTTTGGTCGACAAGTATGTGCCCAAGTCGCTCCGCCCCGCCACGCGGCTGGACGACGTGAACGCGTCGCTGGCGCTGGCCGAACGCCAAATCTCCTACGGCAAGGAGTTGGCCAAAGCCGTGGCCGTCATCCAGGAGGCGGTCGCCAAGAGCGAGCCGGGCCGGGCCTACCAAATCCGCCGCACGCTTCTCAAAAAGTATCCCGAGGCGGCCGACGACCTCACGCTGCAAAAGGCGATGCTGGCCATCTCCCAGGCCGAGCAGGCTACCGTCAAGCGGGTCGACCGCCGGCAGGCGGCCCAATCGACCGAACGGCCGACGCCCCTGCTGGCAACCACGGCCCTCGCGCGCCGCGAGACCAAGCAAGAAGTGCCGGCCGGCAAAGGGCACGTGGTCTTCGCGCTGGCGGAGGGAGGCGCTTACGGCCTGGACGCTTCGTCCGGAAAGGTGCTTTGGCGCCGCTTCGTCGGCTACGATGTCGACGGACGCAGCCCGGCCTGCCCGCCAACGCCGGTAGACGGCAAAGCGGGCAGCGACGCTATACTGGTCGACGCCGCCCACAACGAGATTCTCCGCGTCGAATCGGCAACGGGCAAGCTCCGCTGGCGGCATCCGCTGGACGAACCTTTCGACGCCCATCCCGTCGTGGCCGACGGCCAACTGCTGGTCGCCACCCGCGGCGGTCGACTGATTAGCGTCGATCTCGAATCGGGCGAGTCGTCCGGATACGTTCAGTTGCCGCAACCGTTGCGGGTGGCTCCGGCGTTCGACGCCCGCCGGTCGAGCATCTACCAGTTGGCCGAGCATTCCAACCTGTTCGTGCTCTCGTCGGCCGGCGGCGAGTGTCGCCGGGTAGTCTACCTGGGGCACGAGTTGGGTAGCATTACCGCTGGGCCGGTTATCGCCGGCGGGTTCCTCATCGTGGCCGAAAACGATCTGGCGAACAACGGGCGGCTCCGCGTGCTGGCGCTCGATGCCGAGGGCGAGGCCCCGCCGGGCACCCAGGTGCAGTCGATTCGACTGAAGGGGCATGTCGACCGGCCGCCGCGCGTTTCCGGCACCCGCCTGCTGGTAACCACCGATCGGGCCGCTTACTACGTTTTCGAGCTAAGCGGAACCGACCCCAAAACACCGCTTATAAAGGCGGCCGAGATAACCGCCGCCGGTGAGGAGGGGCTCGTCCATTTCGCGCTGTTTGAGCGAAGCCGCTTCTGGATAGCCGATAACCAGTTGGCTCGCTACGACGTTCAGGCGTCGCGCGGCCGACTTATACCAAAATGGATCGTCGACGAAGGGTGCGGCTTCCTCGTGCCGCCGGAAACCATCGGGCAGGCCGTCGTCGGCGTGCGACACAAGCCGGGTGTGCCGGGCGTGCTGGTCGCGGCCGTCGACGCCGAGGAGGGCAAGCGACTCTGGCAAACGCATCTGGCCGCTCACCTGGCGGCCGAGCCAGTCGTCGATACTCAGGCCGGCAGCCTTACGGCCGTCACTTCGTCGGGTGGAATGTATCGGCTCGATGTGTCGAGCGTGCAAGGCCAAACCGTAGTCGATCAGCCGGTGCTGGCCGTCAAAATGGCGGAACTCGGCCGGCCGCTGGCCGACGTTATCCAATTGGGGGCGGGCCGATTGGCGCTGAGCACCGCTTCGGGTTCCAAGCAGATAATCGTCTTCGATCCGCAACAAACGCAAAAGCGTTTCCAACGATGCGCGTTACCATATCCGCTGGCCTGCCTGCCCGTGGCCTTTGGCGACGGCCTCTTGGCCCCCTGCCAAATCGGTCAGGTGTTCCTCGTCGATCCGCTCTCGGCGGCCAACCTGATCGAACCCTTTCAGCCCAGGCTGGAGGCCGGCGAGAAACTCAATTGGCATCGACCGGCCGTGGCGGCCGACGACACAATCATCCTGGCCGACGGTAACAAGCGGCTCTACCGATTGGGCATCAAGAAGACACCCCGGCCGCACCTGGTCGCGCTTGCGCAAGCGGATCTTGACGAATCGGTGGTCGCCTCGCCGGCGCTGGTCGGCACGACCGTTTACCTTGCCGATTCGGGCGACATGCTTCTGGCGTTTGAGTTGCCCGAGTTGACTCGCGGCAAGCAGTGGCCGCTTTCTGGCAAGTGCGCCTGGGGGCCGACGCGATTGGGCGACTGCGTGCTGGTGGCCTGCGACGACGAACTGCTCTGCCTGACCGCGGATCAGAAGCTGCGCTGGCGGATAGAACTGCCGCACGGCCGTCTGGTGGGCGCCCCGTTGGAACTCGACGGCAAGTACCTGTTGGCAACCGCCGTCGGCGTGGTCTGGGCGGCCGACTCCGCCAGCGGCAAGGAGCTGGCCAAGGTAGAACTCGACCGGCCCCTGACAACCGGTCCCGTGCCCGTCGCCGGCCAGCTACTGCTCGGTGGTCAGGATGGCAGCCTTTATCGAATCAAGCAGGTGGTTGATAGTGAGTAGTTGATGGTTGATAGTTGATAGTGGGTCTGACGATCAATTCACCATTTAGCGGCCGGGCTTGCCCGGCGCGTTGGGAATATCGCGGCGGGTGCCGCTGCTGGCTTGTCCAGCAGCGTGAAGCACAAACCCGGCAGAAACACTGCTGGGCAAGCCAGCAGTGGCACCCAAACAATTCAATGCCGAATCGTAAACCTTGCATCTTGAACGTCGCGCTGCTTCTGTGCTGCATTCTGCTCGGCTCGGGCCGGGCGGTCGCGCAATTGTACGACGAGCGTCCTTACGACCAAATCACGCTGGATAAGCTCAACGACAACACGGTGCTGAAGGTCGAGCCGCTCGATCCGGCCAACTTGCAACGCCAGGCATGGACCAAGCCGGGCGCCAAGCTGTCGGTGAAGCTGATCGGCGAGCCCGACAAAACCTATGCGATCCAGTGCAGCGCGATTGTCAAGCTGGAACCGTTTGCCCAACTGGTGCTGAATCGGGCGAACCAATTCACGGCCGGCGGCGACCGCGACGAAGCCTACGACTATTTCCGCTTCCTCGCCGCCAACTATCCGAAGCTGCCGGGCCTCGACGCGGCAATCGAGAACTACCTCTACGAAGAGGCCAAAACCCGACATCGCAATAAGCAGTATGACGGCGCGTTGGCGATCCTCCGCGAGTTGCATGACCGAAATCCAAAGCGGTCGGGACTTGAAAACGCGCTTACCGTACCGACCGAGAAGCTGATCGAGCGATACGTGGCCGACGACGATTACCCGTCAGTGCGGGCTTTGATCGACAATCTGGCCGCCTGCTTTCCCGAGGCGCCGCTGGTCGGCCAATGGCGTGGCAAGCTACGGGATCTGGCCGCCGGACTGTTGACCGAGGCCAAGTCGGCCGCTCGAGCGGGTAATTTTCGCGACGCCAGCCGGGCGATCCGCCGCGTCGAGCAAATCTGGCCCACGCTAAGCGGCGCGGAAGAAGTCGCCCGATCGATTCACGAGAAGTACACCCGCGTGGTAATCGGCACCAGCAGCGTTGCGACGAGTAACTCACCCGGCCAAACCGATCGGATGCTCGACTGGGCCTTTCGCCGGACCAGTCGCTTGACCACTCGCACGATCACCGAGTTCGTCGGACCGGCTGTCGAGGGCAGGGAATACCGCTTCCCGGCGGGCCGGATGGAGATCGAAAAGCTGGGACGTCGCCTGGTGTTTCAGGTCGAGCCGGATCTTCGCGCCTCGGCCGACGACACCGGGGCCAACGAAACCGCGCTGACCGGATACCTTCTCGCCCGCCGCTTGCTGGCCATGGCCGATCCGGACGACGCGGCCTACCGCCGTCAATGGGGAGAACTGCTCGAGGCGCTGGCGGTTCGCGAGGTCTATTGGCTCGAAGCCGACCTGCGCCGCCCGCACGTTCGCCCCGGAGCCCTGCTGGTTTCGCCACTTTGCGACGGGCCGTACGCGGTCGACTCGAAGACGGAGAACGAATCCGTCTACGTGACGAACCAAGCCTACTTCGCGGCCACGCCGACGCAGCCGAAGGAGATCGTCGAGCGGCTTATGCCGCGCGGCTCGCGGGCAATCGCCGCGTTAAAACGTGGGCGCGTTGACGTAATCGACCGCGTCAACCCGTGGGACCTGGAGAAACTCCGCTCGTCCGAATCGATCGTGCTGGAACCCTACGCCGCGCCGCTCTTGCATTGCCTGATCCCCAACTTGCGCCGGCCGCTGATGGCCAAGCGGGCCTTCCGCCGCGCGCTGGTTTATGGCATACATCGCCAGGTTATCCTCTCTCATTTGACGGGCGGAGCCAAGATGCCGGGCAGCCAGGTGGTGAGTGGTCCGTTTCTGGCCGGCCGCTCATTCGAGGACCCGCTCGGCTACGCATACGACGCGAGCATCAAGCCGCGACCCTATCGACCGCGTCTGGCCGTCGCCTTGGCCGGCGTCGCGTTTGGGGAACTCCATGCCAAGAAGGATAAAGCATCGAAAGCGGCCGAGAAACCGCCGGTCGCGATGCCCACCTTGCTGCTGGCACATCCGCCGCATGAAATCGCCCGGGTGGCATGTACGATGATCGCGCGACAGCTTGGCCTGGCGGGCATCCCGGTGGAGTTGAAGGAACTCAACGGTTGCCCGATTCGGCTGCCCGACGATGTCGATCTGCTCTACGCCGAGTTAGCCGTTTGGGAGCCGCTCGTCGACGCCCGCCGGCTGCTCGATCTAGACGGCATCTCTGGCGGGGCCAGCCCATACATGAGCCTGGCGCTGGCACAACTCCAGCAGGCCAGCGACTGGAAGCAGGTCCGCCGGGGGTTGCGGAAGATTCATCGCATCGCTCACGACGACGTGGCCGTCGTGCCGCTCTGGCAATTGACCGACCATTTCGCCTACCGTAGCGGCTTGACGGAAGCGGCCGAAAAGCCGGTGTCGCTCTACCAGGACGTCGAGCGTTGGCAACCCGCCTTCCGTTACAACGTGGAGGCGCCATGACCCCGTTCGGGCGGAAACTTGCCTGCCGACTGCCGTGCCTGGCCCTTTTGCTCTGTGCCGGGTTCGCTGCCCGGGCTGCGCCCGCGCCAGCCGGCGTGCAATCGGTGTGGGAGCTTACGCCCTATCGAATTCAACTCATGGTGGCGACGGAGCCGATCGCCCGACTGCCGTCCGGCCTGCGTGATGAACTCCAAGCCGAATTGATCGCGCGGATCGAGTCGGTCGTGGGCGCGCCCTGGGACATTACGCACGCCGATCCGCCGAAGCCGCTCTTGAGGCTTATCGCTTCCGATATTAAGGCGGTAACCGTCGAGTCGCTGCCGGAAGAATCGCTGGAATTCGACAAGGTCATGCTGCTGGCCGTTACGGGCGGGCCGTCGGGTTATCGCGTTTCGGCTCGGGAACTGGACGTTCGCACGCGGGTGTTCGGCACGACCGTCCGGCTGCCGGCCTGGCAAGCGGAGAAGCTGCGCGACGTTGCCTTTCAGGCGATTCGCAAGGCCTTCGCGCCGCTGGCCCGAATCGAGAAGACCGACGGCGACGTTGTCAAATTGTCGCTTCGGGCGGCCGGGCTGCGGTCGCGCGACAAAACACTTGCCTGGGTTTCGCCCGGCAGCGTCTTTCGACCGCTGGTTCGCTACAACGACCGGCACGGCAATATCCGCCGCATAACCAATATCCCCTGGACGTTCCTCGTCGTCGACAAGCTGGACGACGGCATCCGCTGCAAGCTCTACAGCGGTCTGCGCAGCCCGCTTAGCGGTCGCCGCCGCGGCCGCATCGAGCAACTGGCTCTGGCGGTGGTTCCGCCTCATGCGTCGACGAAGCTGACGCTCCGCTGCCGCACCGACCCGAAACAGACGCTCTCGGGCTACAACGTCTACATCAGCCCGCCCGGCAGCAAGGCCAAGCGGTTGTTGGGCCGCACCAACTTCCAGGGGGAGATTACCGTGCCGCCGTCGGCTTCTTCGGATGACGCGCTGAGCATACTCACGGTTTCCAGCGGCGGCCGGCCGTTGGCCCGGCTGCCGATCGTGCCGGGGCTGGAACCGCGACTTACCGCCTCGGTCGTCAACGACGACCAGCGGCTGGAGGCCGAAGGGTTCGTGACCGGGCTAAGGGAGATGTTGGTCGATCTGGTCGCCCGCCGCGAGGTGCTAATCGCAATGGCCGAGCAGCAACTTGACGAAGGCCAGCTCGACGGGCAATTCGACGAGGCCAACGGGTCGATTCGTCAATTGCGCGAATTGCGAACCGGCGAACAGTTCGCCCGGATGCTCGACTCGCAACAGAAGAAATTCTTTTCCAAGGACCCGACCGTGCAACGGCGAATCGACGCCCTGTTCGCGGAAACCCAAAAGCAACTGAACGAATACCTCGACCCGGCCGCCATCGACCGCCTATCCCGCCGACTCTTAAAAGCCGGTAGCGCGAAGTGAAGCCGGTTGACATCCTCAAGTGGCTCGCCATAGAATCAATTAAGCAGCCGTTGCCCCACGCCGGGGACTGGTCCATTTTTCGGCATTGTGATTATCCATTTCGCTGGACGTGCAAGCCGAAAATATGGACCTGTCCCCTTTCGTGGCGCCCGCAAACACGCCGGACAAGCCCGGCCGCTAAATGGTTAGAAACACAACCTCCCTCAGTACAGGAATTTTCGCATGATGTTACTCCGCACGTTCTGGACGCTCTTGTTCGCTCTGCTACTTCTGCCCGGCTGCCAGCCGGCCGATACGCCCTCGCAAGACAAAACGCCAGCCGAACCGGACGCCGTGGCGGCGGAAACCACCGCGCCGCAGCCCGCCGAGGCCGAACCGTCCGACGCCCCCGATCAGCCCAAGCCGGCGGAGAAGCCGGCGGCCGACGACCCGAAGGCCGTCGAGGCGTTGGAGTCGCTCAAAGCCAAGCTGAAGCGTGACGGCGACGGCAACGCGGTCGAGGTCAGTTTCCGTGGCACGACGATCGACAACAGTGCTCTGGAGCATCTGCTCGGGCTACCCCGGCTGAGGTCGGTGCTATTGAACGACACGGCTATCACCGACGCTGGCCTGGCCACGCTCGGCAAGATCGGCACCTTGGAAAGCATCGACCTGCGCGGCTGCACGCTCGGCAACGCGGGCATCGCCCATCTGGCCGGCCTGACCGGGCTACGAGGACTGAAGCTGTCGGGCTCGGACGG
>CAZDHN010000273.1:0-8296 GCA_964505115.1 uncultured Planctomycetaceae bacterium | reverse complement strand
CGGAATTACAACAACAAAGATGTGGGTAAAGTCAAGTCGCCTGCGACGGGAGAAGTAGCGGAAACCACGTATTTTTCCGGTCGCGGGCGACCGGGCTAACCTCATGTGAAACAGACAATCGAACGACCGAAAAATGGACCAGTCCCCAGGGCAAGCGTGAACGGTTACTGGCAGTATCGGGCACGAGACGCTAAGATGGAAGGAGGGCAATGCAAGGAAAAAATAGATGAAACCGGAGCAACTCGGACCGTATCGGATCGGCCGCAAGCTCGGCCGCGGCGGAATGGGGACCGTCTACGAGGGAACCAACCTCGAAACGGGCGAGCCGGCCGCCGTAAAGGTACTATCGGCCGCGCTGGGGCAGGAACCCGACTTCCGCCACCGATTCGAGACCGAAATCGAAACGCTCCGCAAGCTCAATCATCCTAACATCGTGCGACTGTTCGGGTTCGGCCAGCACGACGAACAATTGTTCTATGCCATGGAACTGGTCGACGGCACCAGCTTCGAAGAGGAACTACGCGGCGGTCGGCGGTTCGACTGGCGGGAAGTCACCAACATCGGCATCGATATCTGCCACGCGCTGCGGCACGCGCACGACCGGGGCATAATTCACCGCGATATCAAGCCGGCCAACCTGCTGGTAACGCGGGAGGGCCAAGTCAAACTCTCCGATTTCGGCATCGCCCGACTCTTCGGCAACGCCCGAGTCACCTCGGCCGGCAGCGTGATGGGGACCGTCGAATACATGGCACCCGAGCAGGCCGACGCGCGGCCGGTCGATCCTCGCACCGACTTGTACAGCCTCGGCGCGGTGCTCTTCGCCCTGCTTGCCGGCCGGCCGCCGCTGGTGGCCGACTCGATACCCGAGATGCTCGGAAAGCAACGCTACGAGTTGCCCGAGCCGGTCGGCAAGTTTGCCACCGGCGTGCCCGACGAACTCCAGCAGATCATTGCCCAACTGCTGGAGAAGGAACCGGACGCACGCGTACCCAACGCCATGTTGCTCGCCCGCCGGCTGCGGACCGTGCGTCGCGCGCTGTCGCTGGCCGAGGAGTCGTCCGACACGGGCTTTGGACTTGAGGGTCCGGACGGACCGAAAGCAGACATCGCTTCGGCCGACATCCCAGCCACCCGAGCGCTCAGCGGAGAATTCGATGAACAGCCGGTCGACGAGCCGGCACCCGACGATTCGGCACCCAACGACGCCGAGTTGCCCGAAACCAGACATACCGACGCATTCCGCCAGGACCATCCGGATGTTGATTCCGACGACCAGCCGCAAGTGGTCGAGCCGCCCAAGCCGAGCGGACACTTCACGGCGATTGACCAGGATGAACTCGACCGAATCGAGATTCCGTCGGAACCACGCGCCGCCTGGGTTTCGCCTCACACTTGGGTGCTGGCATTGGCCTTGATGACGGTGGGCCTGACCGTCTGGTACTTCCTGCAACCGCCCTCGGCCGATAGGCTTTACGACAGAATCAGTTCGCGGGCCGCCAATGGTTTTGCCGGCTCGTTGCGCGCGGCCGAAGACGACATCCGCGAGTTTCAAGTGCGATTTCCCCGCGATTCTCGTACCGGCCAGTTGCGCGAGTACGAACGGGAGATCGAACTGCGGCGACTTCAGAACCGGTTCGACCGCCGCATAAAAGGAGTCGCCGGAAGCGAACGGCAATTGCCGATCGAACGCGACTACCTCGAAGCGATGCGATATCTGAAACTCGATCCCGAACTGGGCGCGACGAAGCTACAATCGCTAATAGACCTTTACGATCATCGGACCGATATGTCGGGCCCCACCGGCCGCTGCCTGGAGTTGGCCCGCCGCCAACTCCGGCAAGTACGCCAGCAGCTTGACGAGTCGGCCCCCGACCGCCTGCTGCTGGTGCAAGGCCGGCTCGATCGGGCCGACAAACTCGACGCCACCGACCCCGCCATGGCCAAGGCGATGCGCGAGGCGGTCGTCGAACTTTACCAGCGAAAGCCCTGGGCGGTCGAGGCCGTCAGCCGCGCCAAAGCCGCCTTATCTGCCGAGAATGGGGCCGTCGAAAAGGAAGAGTAACGAAGAATACAGACATCCACGAGCGAGTATTGTAGACTTATATAATCGGCGTCCACCAAACCTTAATCCGGATTTTCCATCACTTGATTGTAACCCGAAGCGTAAGCGAGGGACGCCAACAAGTTTGGGTCTCTACCCCTCACACCCGCTGCCAGCCAGTGTGTCGCGGTAAGTGCCAAGCCAATGCTAGAGAAGGCGTTCGGCTTCCCTCGCTTACGCTTCGGGTTACGATTACTCCATGAATAGCCCGACGCTCACGCGTTTTCAACCGTTCCACCAGCACAAAACCACCATGCCCGACAAAGAAACTTTCCCCCGGCCCGGCTTCCCCACCACTCGGCTGCGTCGGCTGCGATACAATCCGGCGGTCCGCCGGCTGGTCGGCCAAACCCGACTGGCGGCGGAAGAACTGATCCTGCCGCTATTCGTCAGGCCGGGCAAAAACATCCGGCGGGAAATCTCGGCCATGCCGGGCAATTATCAACTCTCGCCCGACCGGCTGGCGGAAGAAGTCAAGCAGTTGGCCGGGCTCGGGCTCGGTGGCGTCATGCTCTTCGGTATCCCGGAAGAGAAGGACCGGCTGGGCACCGATGCCACCAGCGACGAGGGAATCATCCCCCAGGCGATCCGAGCGGTCAGGCAGGCTGCTCCCGAGTTACTGATCACAACCGACGTTTGCTTCTGCGAATATACCGATCATGGCCAGTGCGGCGTGCCGAGCGACGCGACCGGCCGACCGGACGTCGACAACGACGCCACGCTCGAACTTCTCGCCAAACAGGCCGTGGTACACGCCCTGGCGGGCGCCGACATGGTGGCTCCAAGTGGCATGATGGACGGCATGGTCGGGGCGATTCGCAACGAGCTCGACACGGCCGGGTTCTTGCACGTGCCGATCATGAGTTACGCGGCCAAGTACGCCAGCGCGTTTTACGGCCCCTTCCGCGAAGCGGCCGAAAGCGCCCCGCAATCGGGCGACCGGCGCGGCTACCAGATGGACCCGGCCGCCGCGGCCGAACAGGCGCTTCGCGAAGTCGAACTTGACCTGGCCGAAGGGGCCGATATCGTAATGGTCAAGCCGGCCCTGGCCTACCTCGACATCATCCGCCAGGTCCGCGACCGCTGGCCCGGCGTCCCCCTGGCCGCCTACAACGTCTCCGGCGAGTTCAGCATGATCAAAGCCGCCGCCGAAAAAGGCTGGCTCGACGAAAAGCCCGTCGTCCTCGAATCCCTCACCGCCATCAAACGCGCCGGCGCCGGAATCATCCTAACCTACTGGGCCAAGGACGTGGCTCGGTGGTTGAATGGTTAGCCCGGTCGCCTGCGACCGGAAGACGTACTTTGCGCGGCCGTTTCTCGGCGATGTGTGGTGGATAGCCCTAGCGTTGAGCTTTGCCAAGCGGAACCTGCGGCGGCCGGTGACGGAACTGCGACTGTGAATGTCACGGGGAGAACTGCCGATTAGACATAAGGGGGCAAACCACGATCGCATGCCGCTCTCGAAATCCACCCTAGACAGGGGGGTGGCCGGGTGTGGTTACTGAACCGCGAGGCACAAGTGACTACCAATTTGGAACATTGACAAGCCTGGCCCTTTCGGACAGACTCGTATCTTGTTGTAGTGGCTATCAGTCGGCGTTCGGCCGCTGCCGAGCGACGGAGGGGCTACGGCACCCGCCGGCACTGACGATAGAATGGTGTGAGAGTCAATCAGCCATGGAACCTTCGCCTTTCTAACTATGCAAACTGTTGCCGTCAAAACTGAACTCATTGACTGGGCGATTGACCGTTCTGGCCTACCTACAGACGGTCTACTCAAGAAGTTTCCCAAGCTCGAAGAATGGAAGGCCGGCAAGAGACAACCTACGTTTCGTCAGTTGGAGAACTTTGCCAAGACGACCATGACGCCGTTTGGGTTCATGTTCCTCGACGAGCCGCCTGAGGAGAGCCTTCCGATTCCGGATTTTCGCACCGTCGGCGATACGCCGATTGATCGACCAAGCCCCAACTTGATCGAGACGATCCACACGATGCAGCGGCGGCAAGCCTGGATGCGCGATCTGTTGACTGAAGAGGGGCACGAGGGACTAGATTTTATTGGCAGTGGAAGACACAGCCGCAGTTCCAGGTCGCTTGCCCAGCGAATCCGACAGAAACTGGATTTGGACGCCGACTGGGCCGAAGCCCTCACCTCATGGGAAGATGCACTGAGGGTATTGAGACGAGCAATCGAACGAATCGGGATACTGGTCTTCAGCAGCGGCGTCGTCGGCCTGAACAATCATCGCAGCCTTGATCCACAGGAATTTCGCGGATTTGTTCTTTGCGACTCCCATGCGCCCGTGATCTTTGTGAATTCGGCTGACTCGAAATCGGCCCAAATGTTCACGTTGGCTCACGAACTGGCTCACATCTGGCTCGGCACGGATGGGTTGTTCAATCTCATAAGGATGATGCCATCGAACGAAGAGGCCGAGCGGTTTTGCAATCGCGTTGCGGCTGAGTTCCTGATCCCTGGCTACAAGCTAACCGAGCGCTGGGATGAGGCCCGCGCGGCAGATCGGCCCTTTCACGCTGTGGCCCGTTGGTTCAAGGTCAGCCCTCTCGTGGCCGCTCGACGTGCGCTCGACCTGCAACTCATTACACGGCCTGAGTTCTTCCACTTCTACGAAATGGACCAGGCCGAGTGGCATCAGAAAAGGGTAGAACAACGCAAGAAGAAGAGCGGAGGGGATTTCTACCGCAATCAAGATGTTCGCCTAGGCCGGCGTTTTGCAAGCACCGTGATCAGGGCGGCCCGTGAGGGTCGCATCTTATATCGCGATGCGTACCAACTGACCGATCTTAGAGGCGAGACCTTTAATCGTTACGCCGCCATCGTTCTGAAGAGGATGAAGGATGAGCGGCAGTAAACGATACGTGCTCGACGCCAATGTGTTCATTGGGGCCAAGAACAGCCACTATGGCTTCGATCTCTGCCCAGGTTTCTGGAACGCGCTGATTGCAGAGCACGAGAAAGGGCGCGTTTTCAGTATTCGCCAGGTTCGCGACGAGCTAGTTAGAGTGAAGAGTGAATCTGACGATGAAGCCGACCCCGATCCCTTGAGTGAATGGGCCAAGGACACGGTGCCCAAGACTTTTTTCAAGAAGACCCAGGATGAGGCCGTAGTCGCCGCCTTTCGGGAGATGGTGACCTGGGTAGACGCCGAACCGCAATTCACACAGGCGGCCAAGGCTGGGTTTGCCTCAGTGGCGGACGGCTGGCTAATCGCGTTTGCCAAAGCCAGTGGGATGATCGTCGTTACGCATGAAGAATACGCACGCGATATCAAGCGGAAAGTCCCCATACCCAACGTTTGTCTTGAGTTCAACGTTGATTACGTCAATACATTTGAGATGCTAGAGGACCTGAAGGTGAAGTTCGTCCTGAGCACGAAGCGACGGCGAGGAAGATGAATCTCCGGGGGAAACTCCCTCCAGATGTCTTGACACGCGTCCGCCCGAGTTTCGACCGGTTTCCGGCCGTTTCTCGGCAAGCCCCCGGGCAACATCTAACCGCATTTGCTACAATGCTCGTAGCACTTCAGCCGTCTGAAGCAGCTTTTGCGTCATTGTGTAACGAGAAGGCCGTGTCTCCACGGCGTCCTTGGCGCGTGAATTCACGACAAGCGCTTCGTATGACTAAAGTCTTGCCGAATATCCAACTGCGGATGTCGAAGTTGGAAGTGGGTGGCACAATTTCAGATCTTGAAATTGGCCGCGCGCGCTGATATGTTCGTTTGTACTGGAGGAGTATACCGCCGCTGTCTGGTTCCTTGGCAATTCGAGCCTGCAACAGCGCGTGAATGGCGATCGCAAACGGCAAACGATTGGAATTGTTTTGCCGGTGACGCATGCGTCCATTAATTAAGCGGGCTCGCTGGAAAAATTCCGTTTCCGGCGCGCCTTCCGGCCGGGCCGCCGGCTGTTTTCCCCTATTCGTTCGCGATATTCAGAGTTCAGATGGCCGAATTGTTACACTTCAGGTGCCCGTCCGGTAAACATTGGGCCAAGAAAGGAAATGTTAGCCCGGCCGCCCGCGACCGGAAGACGGGGCGGGCGCGGCTACTTTACCCGTCGCGGGCGACGGGGCTAACGGGGATTGTCACATACTGCCCACAAACGCGGCGATTTGAACCAGGACCAAGAACCCTACGCTCAAGACCGGAAGGGGATCGTGCCCAGTACGAACAACCAGATGCGAATCGGCGTTCTTAGCGATACCCACGGGCACACGGCGGCCGTCAGGCAGGCGGTTGAGGCGTTTCGGCGGGGTCGGGTGGAGTTGGTTATCCACTGCGGGGATATCGGATCGCTCGAGGTCATCGAGCTGCTGGCCGACTGGCCGACCCATTTCGTGCTGGGTAACGTCGACAGCCGCGCGGTCGTGACACGGGCGATCGAGGATCTCGGCCAGACGTGCCACGGACGGTTCGGTGAATTGGAACTGGCGGGCCGGAAAATCGCCTTCTTACACGGTGACGACGGGAAATTGCTCAACCAGACTGTTTACGATGGGCAGTGGGATGTAGTCTTCCACGGCCACACGCACTCAGCCAAACAGTCGACCATCGGCTCGACGTTGGTGGTCAACCCCGGCGCGCTTTACGGCACGCCCGATCACTCGGTGGCCATCATGGAATTGCCCTCGCTGGCGGTCCGGCCGATCTGGCTCTAGCCCGCATTTCTCACCAGCCATCTACTGCGAGGACGGAAGTCCAGCCGTGGCTGCGTCGTGCGGCACGATTCATCCTCAACGTATTCACCAATACGCCTACGGATAAATCGCTTGCACTCCTTGCCACGACAGAACTTACGACCTCTCGTGACGATGTTGGTGAGAAATACGGGCTAGGCCGCGTTGGGTGGCACTGGCGTTTCGCCAGTGGAATACAGACCGTGGCTTGTTCGTTGCCGCTCCAGAAGATCGGTGCGCGTACGTGCGGGTTCTCGCTTGCGTGGCCAGGAATCGACCGACGCGAGGCGGTCTTTGGAAACACCGCCCAACAAGCTCCGGGCCAGTCAACACTGGCGAGACGCCAGTGGCACCCTGAAACCACATATCAAACAAGATGTGACCTATCACCAGCGGTCCAGCCGATCTGGCTGTAGGCCGGCTATCCGGCAAGTCGGGTAATCCGGTTGGTGGGCATTGGGATCGCGACCCTTTCCTCGCGGTAGCGGTACTGCATGGCGTAGGCGTCTTCCGGCGTGTCTTCGTAGTAGTCTCGCAACACGGAGACGGCGCGGAAGCCGTTATCGCGGAAGAAGAGTTGCGCCGCCAAATTCGTTTCGCGAACTTCCAGCACGATCCGGCTGCGGCGCTGGGCTGAAAGCTTGCCGATCAGTTTGGCGAGCATTTGGCTGCCCACGCCCGAGCGGCGGCATTCCGGAGAAACGGCGAAATTCAGAATGTGCAGTCGAGTCTTGTTCAACTCGTAGATCATGAAACCCACGACCCGATCGTCGTGCTCGGCAACCATGCCGATGCAGTTCCGCTGCCTGAGGCAACGGATAAAGTCTTCCTCCAGCCAGGGGAACTCGAAGCTTTCGGCTTCGATATCCAGTGCCTCGGGCATGTCACGACGAATCATCCAGCGGATGTGGACGCGAACTTCTTGTTTTTGGTCGGAACTCATGCCGGCCTCCTTCCTTGTCGGCCGTCACGCGCCGGATCGGCCCGTGACCCACGCATTTCTCCCGAAAATCAACACTGATGTCGACTGCCAACCGTCAACGTCCCTGCCATCGCGTCGGCCAGCCTCAGGGGTGAGCCAATACCGTAGCAAAAGGCCGCAGACGTGCCAATACGAAACTGGCGATTGTTTTTGTGCGGCCGGGGACCCGTCACAATGATACCCGGTTTGACCACGTACTCACGCCTGTTCACTGCCGGCAACGACAAAGAGGTTTCTCCATTTCTTTTCATCGACCGCTCCAAGCCTTTTCCTTGGGTGAAAACAGGCAGGCAAGCGTTTGCCGGGGCTTGTGCGCGGACCTCGCGGACCTCGTTGCGATGCTTCGCGTCGCAACGCATGCTTGGCCGCTTGGCGGTCGCGAGTCAGCGTAAACCGTTGTGCTCCGGTAGGTTCCGCTTCAGCGACGCAAAGCGTCGCGGCATGGCGTTCCCACGCAAAGCGTGGGAACGAGAGGTTCAAACCGCCCCGCTTTCCGGTCGCGGGCGACCGGGCT
>CAZDHN010000272.1:0-8304 GCA_964505115.1 uncultured Planctomycetaceae bacterium | reverse complement strand
AACACTGGGGTGATTGTTGATCACTCGGGAGACCGTCGATTTGGAAACACCGGCAACGCTGGCAACTTCGATAATGGACATGGCTACTAATATAGCCATTTTCCCATGGGAAGTCAATACGTACCAGGGAATTCCCATTTTCCCACGGCAAGCTGCACGGAATGCACATTATAGGTGGTATTCAGCGGCCGGGTGCGTGTAATTCAAGACAGAACCCGGATGAAAAGGAATCCCCGACACCCCAGATTCTCATCACCCCGGGGGTTGACATAACATGACGGATCTGTATTATCGTTAATTATCGATTGTAGACGATAGTCGGTTGGTGGTTACTATCGAACCATGGATTCAACAAATACAACGGGACCCGAGACGGCCAATCCCCAGCCGGCAGCCCCGGTTCCCAAGGGCGGCGCCACGCTTGCCCGGCATCGCGTGCGCGACGGCGTACAGCGGCTGATACTCTCCGGCCAATACAAGCCGGGCCAACGGCTGGTGCAGCAGGAGTTGGCACGGCGGTTTGGCGTGGCGCAAAGCGTGGTTCGGGAATCGCTCTTGGAGCTTCAGCTTTGCGGGCTGGTTCGCGCGGTCGACAACCTGGGCATGTTCGTCGGCGAACTCGACGCAAAAACGCTGTTTGAGGCTTACCAGATCCGCGAGGTCTTCGAGGGGTTGGGGAGCCGGCTCTGTTGCGAGCACGGCAGTCGGGCCGACCTGCGCGAATTGGCTGAACTGGCCGAGCGGGGCTATTTGTGCGGCCAGGACGGAAATCTGCCCGAAATGAACGCCTTGGACCGCCAACTCCACTACCGGTTGGTGGCGATTTCCGGGAACCGGCTCTTGGCCAAACTGACCGAGAGCTATCGCGTACTGGGAATGTTCGTGCCCGCCAATCGCGACATGCACGAGGTCCGCGACGAGCATCTGGCAATACTGGCCGCAATCGAGTCCAATAGACCGGACGAGGCGGAGCGACTTGCCCGACGGCACGTTCAAACCGCCTGGCAATCGATCAGTCGGCAAGTGGCCGACGGGAATTTCGTCCCGCGATGGGTTGGTAAGGCAAAAGAGGGATGAGGCGAAGTATCCGACAATAGCCGCCAGCGGAAGCTGCGGTTGCGCCACACGAAATCACATTTCCCGCTAGACAGCGTGACCGCTCCGCGGAGCAACCGCCAGCTTCCGCTGGCGGCTATTGCAGAAGGTTCTTTCCGTCGCGGCTTGGCAATCAACCTTAACAGGAGGACGAGGCCATGAAGCTGTTTCTTGACACGGCCTATATGGAAGAGATCGAGGAGACTTTCAGTTGGGGGATCGTCGACGGTGTGACGACCAATCCCACGCACACTGCTTCCCGGGAGCAGTGTCGACGGTGGATGAAAAGCACTGCTTTGCGGAAGCAGTGGCACGCCAGTGACAACAACGTACGGTGATTAAGTTATGCGATTGGATTTTAGCGACGAACGAGTTTTGGCGGTGGTTGCCCATCCGGACGACGCGGAGTTGTTCTGCGGCGGCACGCTTGCCCGAGCGGCGGCCGACGGAGCGGAGATCGGCGTTTGCGTGATGTGTCAGGGCGACAAGGGCCAGCCTACTCGGCCGATCCCCAACCTGGCGGCCGTGCGTCGCAAGGAGATGGCCGCGGCGGCCAAGCTATTGGGGGCGAAGCTTTACCGCACCGAGTACGGCGACGGCCAATTGGTCGACGTGCCGGCGGCGCGGAAGAAGCTGCTCCAGATATACCGCCGCTTCAAGCCCAGCTTGGTTCTGGCCCATGCCCCGAACGACTATCACGCCGACCACCGCGCGGCGTCGGTGTTGGCCGAGACGGCTTCCTGGTTCTCGACTTCAGCCGGCCACAAGACGGCCTCGCCGGCCCTGGCCGCCCAGCCGGCCTTGTGGTGGATGGATACGGCCAACATGATGGGCTTCGAGCCGGAATTCTACATCGACGTGAGCAACTACGTCGAGCTGAAACGACAAATGATGGCCTGCCACAAGAGCCAATTGAGTCGGGCCGCCGACGGTGATTTTTCGCCGTTGGAAGGACTCATGACGCGGCAGTGCCAGGTCCGTGGGGCACAGGCCGAAACGGCCGCGGCCGAAGCGTTTCGCTCGCACCAGGCCTGGAAGCGCGTGGGGGCGTGGTGAATTATTGATCTTTGCATAGTTCGAGCGCGAGTCAAGGAGGTTTCTCCAGGGAACCGGGCTTCGCCCTCGATAATTGACTATGCAAGCGTCAATAGTCGTCGGTAGCCGTTCACTTAATCGCCGTTAACCGGTAAGAAAATGAGTCAGCATGCAGGCACTTGGCTTCGGATTCCTCGCGGTGCTCGGTTGGGCAGTATTTACGCTGCTGCTACGCGGAGCGCTCGAGGTTTTGCCGGTCGGCCTGGCCGGATTCCTCTCGCGGATCGTCACGCTGGCCGTGCTGGGCGGCTGGGTTCTTGCCACTGGAGACCGCTGGAGGCGGATGCGCCCGCGCGGCAAGGGCTGGTGGCTGCTGATGATGGGCGCGCTCTCGATCTTCATCAACCTGCTCTGGTTCGCCTCGCTACGATGGACGTCGGCGACCAACGTGGCCTTGTTGTTCCGGCTCGATCTGGTATTCGTCGTAATCATCGGCGCGGCGCTGGGCCTGGAACGCATCGGACGCAAGCAACTGGCGCTGCTGCCAATCATGATCGTGGGGCTGGCCCTGGTTATCGAAATCAACCGCATCGACTGGGGAGGACATCTGGCCGGCGACCTGATGGTGGTCGCCGCCGCGCTGGGCTTCGCCGTCAACGCCTTCGTCATCCGCCACATACTACAGGTTATGGACGTGGCGGCCGTCTCGCTCTACAACCATGCAATGAGCACGTTCGGTTTCCTCGGGCTGGCCGTCATCAAGGGCGATTTCCGCTTGCTGCCGGAACTGGCCGGTCGGCCGGTCGTATGGTTCTGGGTCGTTTCGCTTGGCCTTACGGCGGCCGTGAGTCTGCCGCTCTACTACGCCGCGCTGCGAAGGATGCCGGTCTGGAAGCTGCGAACCCTGATGCTCTCGGCCCCGCTGGTTGTTGCCGCGGCCGAATGGTCCATTTGGGGCCTGGAGTTCGGCCTCTACCAAATCCTTGGGGCCGCCATCGTGCTGGGTGGCCTGGCCGTCCTGATCCGAGTCGAGCGGCCCGTCCCGGCCGCGAACGAACATTAAACATCCACTGAATCCAACCCATTAACAGTCTTCCATCAAGAAAAGGACCCGTCGCATGAATACCGAGAACCAATCGTCCCGGGCCTGGTACGCGGGCATCACCTGGTATCAATGGCTCGTGCTGATAATCGCCTGCCTGGGTTGGGTCTTCGATGTGTTCGAGGGGCAGGTCTTCGCCGTCTTCAAGACGCCGGCCATGGCCGACGTGCTGGGCGTGGCCAAGGATTCTGCCGATGTGAAATGGTACAGCAACATGGCCTTTGCCGTGTTCCTCATTGGCGGAACGGTGGGTGGGCTAATTTTCGGCGTGATGGCCGACCGCATCGGTCGACGGCAAACCATGGTCTGGAGCATCCTCACCTATTCCATCTTCACCGGCATGCACTACTTCGCCACAACCTGGTGGCACATCGTGGGCCTGCGATTCTTCGTGGCCATGGGCGTGGCCGGCGAATGGGCAATCGCCGCGGCACTGGTGTCTGAAGTCTTTCCCAAGAAAGCCCGGGCGATGGCCGGCGGAATATTTCACGCCTCCAGCGTGCTGGGTGCCGTGATGGCTTCCGTTACCGGTATATTCCTCACCGGCCCGACCGACTGGCGCTGGGCCTTCCTGATCGGCGTGCTGCCCGCCCTGTTGATCGTCTGGATACTTGCAAGTCTCAAGGAATCGGAAAAATGGCAGGCGGCCAAGAAGAGCGTCGACGGCGACGGCAAGCGCAAGGGCAGCCTCACTGAACTGCTCACCGTGCCGCATTGGCGTAACCGCGCGCTGATTGGCATGGGGCTGGCGGCCGTCGGGCTGGCGACTTACTGGGGCATCTATGCCTGGGCGCCGGAACTCGTCCGTCAGGTGCTCGGCGACAGTGTCTCGGACGCCAAGCAGCAAAGCAGTGCCAGCTTCGTCTACCTGATAATGAACTGCACGGGCGGATTCATCGGGCTGCTGGCCTTCGCGCCCATCTCTATGCTCACCAACCGCCGCATCGCCTTTGCCTTCTATCACGTCGGCGCGCTGATTATCGTGCCGATAACGTACCTTTGCGCCAGCAGCTACATGCAGACGATGATACTGCTGTCGATTATGGCATTCTTCACCGTGGGCATGCACGCCGGGTACGCCATCTACTTCCCCGAGCTGTTCCCCACCCGGCTTCGGGCGACCGGGGCCAGCTTCTGCTTCAACGTGGGCCGACTGGTCTCGGCCTTGGCGCTGTTTGTCAGCGGTTGGCTGGCCACGCAGGTTGGGCTTCGCTATGCGGCCTCGGCGATGGCCTCGCTGTTCCTCGTCGGCCTGGTACTGATTCTGATCGCCCCGGAGACCAAAGACGTCGACCTGGAAGAGTAAGATGCATGAGACACGCGGTCGCCAGACCGGTCCAGAAACCCGCTACTTCGGCCGATGCAGACTTTCATCGACCGTGTGCTCGCTGCTGATGGGGCTTAGCGGTTCGGCGATGTTGCGGCCCTTGCCGTGGTAGGGTGAGCCGCAGCGCGACGCCCAACGGACCGCGTTGCCGATTACGCGGCGATCCAGAGCCGCTCGCGTTCGGCCGCCTCGCGCCAGCGCAAACTGCAATTGGTCCCCATCAGATCAAGACATCCGTCTCGGCCAGCACCTTGTCGGTCAGCCCGTGCTGGGGCTCGTCGAGCGTGGCCGTCCGCGTATCGACCGCCGAGCCGAGTTGCTCGTCCAACAGTTGGGCGATCGTGGCGTGGATGCCGTCAGGGTAAATCTCGGCGACCGCCGCGTTGCTCTTTTCGTGTACGAACTCGTTCCAGACGGTAACGCGAATTGGCGTGGCGGACATGGCGTTTGTTTCCTTGCATTAGGTCCCCTCTCCCAAAGAGATAGGTCCCCTCTCCCAAAGAGAGAGGGGAGAATAAACACTAGCCAGCACTCTGACACTGTCGCTAGTCCTTGTGAAGTACGGCGGCGGAAAATATAATGCCCGTTCGGCTGCCGCGCGGGAATATGTCGTAAACACCGGTGTGAAAGGTAAATCAATGGAAGAAAGAGACCTGCGTTTCGGACTAATCGGATGCGGCCTGTGGGGCACGCACCACGCGGCGGCCATCGCCAAGACGAAAGGCGCCGAATTGGCGGCAATCGCCGAGCGTTCGGACGAGAGCCGGGCGGCGGCCAAGCAGTCGCATCCCGACGCGATTGTCGTGGCCGACTACGCCGAAATCATCAATCGCGACGACATCGACGTGATCGACATCGTGGTGCCCAGCCATTTGCATTACGAGATCGGCAAAAAGGCCTTGGAGGCCGACAAGCATCTGCTCTTGGAGAAACCGATGGTGCTGACCGTGCCGCACTGCAACGAACTGATCTCCCTGGCCGGGCAGAAACGGAAGGTGCTGGCCGTTGACCACGAGATGCGGCTCTCGGCCGTTTGGGGGCAGGTCAAACGGTTGATCGACGACGGCGCGGTCGGCACGCCGCAGTATGTGCTCCTGGAGCTGTCGCGGTTTCCTTACCGCCTGGGCTCCGAAGGATGGCGGTTCGACATCAAGCGGGTGGGCAACTGGATCCTGGAAGAGCCGATCCACTTCTTCGACCTGGCACGATGGTATATGGAAGGAACCGGCCAGCCCTCGCAAGTCTTCGCTCGGGCCAACTCCCGGCAGCCGGACCATCCCGAGTTGCAGGATAACTTCACCACCATCATGGATTTCACCGGCGGCGGGTTCGCCGTGATTACCCAAACGCTGGCCGCCTTCGAGCATCACGTTACTTGCAAGGTAACCGGCACCGAGGGCGCCATCTGGGCCCGCTGGAGCGCGCCCGACGCCCGATCGGCCGAACCCGTCTTCGAACTGCGATACACCGTCGGCGACAAGCTCGAAGAGGTATCGTTTGCGGGCGTGACCGGCGAGGTGATCGAGCTGGAGCAGCAGATCGCCGCCATGGTCGCGAGTGTCCGAAATGGCGCGCGGCCAGTGGCCTCGGGCGAAGACGGCCGCTGGTCGGTGTTGATGTGCTTGGCCGCCCAACAGTCGGTCGACACGGGCGTGCCAGTCTCGATCAAGGAGTTTTTGGCGGGCACCCGTTGAGCTCACACTGGGGACTGGTCCATTTTTCGGCCGAAAAATGTTTTCGGCGAATAGACGATGGCCGAAAACATGGACCTGTCCCCTTTCGTCGCGCCTGGGGGCTGCTGTACTTCCGGGCCGATTTTGGCTATGCTTATCGTGGCGTGTGAGTTGCTTTAGTGAAAGCTGCCAAGGAGGATTCTAGTGAGTTACATGGGATTGGATATCGGCACGACCGGCAGCAAGGCCGGCGTGTTCGACGCGGACGGGCGGCTGCTGGCACTGGCGTATCGCGAGTATCCGCTGCTGACGCCCGAGCCGGGTTGGGCCGAAATCGACTCCGAGCAGGTTTGCCGGGCGTGCCGCGAGGTGATCGCCGAGGCGGCCGCCGCTTGTGCGGCCGACCCGGTCCACGGCCTGGGTATCTCCTGTCAGGGCGAAGCCTTCACGCCCGTGGCCGCCGATGGCCGTTTCCTGGCCGGCGGCATGGTCTCGTCCGACGCCCGGGCCCAGTCGTTGGTGGAGCCCTGGAGCGAACGGTTCGGCGAGAGCCGGCTTTACGAAATCACGGGCCATACGCCCCATCCGCTGTTCACGATCTTCAAGCTCTTATGGCTGCGCGAGAACCGGCCGGAAATCTGGTCGGAGGCGGCCAAGTTCTACTGCTACGAAGATCTGTTCCAGGCGAACCTGGGGCTTGAGCCGGGCATCAGTTGGCCGCTGGCCGGTCGAACAATGATGTTCAACGTCCGCACGCACGAGTGGGACGACGATATCCTCAAGGCCGTCGAACTGGACGCCTCGCGGCTCGCCCGACCGGTCGCTTCCGGCGAAGTGGTGGGCACGATTCCGTCAAACATTGCCGGCGAGTTGGGGCTGCCGGAAGGCGTGATCGTCGTTTCCGGCGGGCACGATCAGGTTGCCGGCGCGTTGGGTGCCGGCGTTGTCATGCCCGGCGTGGCCATGTACGCCACCGGCACGGTCGAGTGCATCTGCCCGGCCTTCGAGAAACCGGTCTTCACCGATGAACTCCGCCGCGGCAACCTCTGCACCTACGACCACGCCATGGCCGGCATGTACGCCACGCTCGCCTACAGCCTGACCGGCGGCAACCTGCTGCGTTGGTTCCGCGACCAATGGGGCCGGGCCGAGGTCGAAGAGGCCGCCCGAACCGGGGCCGACCCGTACGATCTGCTGATCGGGTCCATGCCGCCAGAACCCTCGGGGCTCAGCGTGCTACCGTATTTCACTCCCTCCGGAACGCCCTACTTCGACGCCGACGTGCCCGGCGCCATCCTCGGACTGCGACTGAGCACGACGCGCGGCGAGGTGCTGCGAGCATTGCTCGAGGGCGTGGCCATGGAGATGCGGCTGAACGTCGACATCCTCCATCGGGCCGGGCTTCAGATCAACGAGTTTCGGGCGATAGGCGGCGGGGCGAAGAATCCGGCGCTAACGCAACTCAAGGCCGACGTGCTCGGCCGGCCCATCACCACGCTGGAAGTAACCGAAGCCGGCTGCCTGGGCGTGGCCATGTTGGCCTGCTCCGCCCATGTGAACGTCAAGCCGCAAGAGCTGGTCGACACCTGGGTGCAGACGACCAGCCAGGTCGACCCCGACCCGCACCGGGCGGAAGTGTACAACGAGAAGTTCCAAGCTTATAGACAACTGTATCCCGCCATGCGGGAGTTGTGTGAGCGTTAGCGCAACCCTTCCGGAGTCACAAAACAAATAGCCGCCAGCGGAAGCTGGCGGTTGTGCAACATGACTGTTTTCGTTGGATAATATTGCCGAGCCGCAACGCAACCGCCGGCTTCCGCCCGCGGCTATTGGGAATAAGGTATCAGAGTTGAACGTAAAGCTACCCTCACCCCCGGCCCCTCTCCCAAAGGGAGAGGGGAGATTCAAGAACCAACCATCACTGGAGAAACATACAATGATCAAGCCGACTGCCGGATTCATCGTCTATGGCGTTCACAAGGACGGGCTCAAGGACCCGATGGGCCAGCCGTTCATCGACGAGGCGATCGTGGCCCAATCGAAGAAGGCACTCACCGACCGGGGCCTTGCGC
>CAZDHN010000271.1:0-8313 GCA_964505115.1 uncultured Planctomycetaceae bacterium | reverse complement strand
CCAGTTTACCCAGTCGCCTAACTTTTCATCAGCCCAGGGTTAGGGTGAGGGCGCGCCGGAGTAAACTCTTTGGCTTTGGGTGCTTGCGACCGCGGCCAATCTTCTACCCTCACCCCCGGCCCCTCTCCCAAAGGGAGAGGGGAGATTGTTGCCAGCGGCCGACTTCCGACCTCCGACTTCCGACCTCCCACTTCCGACCTCCGACTTCCCACCTTCGCTCAGACTTCGTTCCAATCGTTGAGCCAGCGGTAGTGGTAGGGCAGGTTGGCGTAGGCGCGATCGGTGGCGGCGTCCAGTTCGGCCTGCTCCTTGGCGTCCAAAGCGCGACGTTGGAGGACGGCCATGGCCACGTTGTCGATCTGGGCCGGCGTGATGACGCCGGGGATCGGAGCGGTGATGACCGGGTTGGTGAGGATCGCGCGGATGGTCAGTCGGGCGAGCTTGCTGTCCTCTTTCTCGTCCGGATTGCCCGGCGCGCTGTTGCCCTTGAACAGCGAGCCGCTGGTGAACGGCTTGATACCGAACCAGGCGACGTCGGCCTTCTGCATGGCGTGCCAGAGGCTGTTCTCCCAGGAGCCGTCGGCCACCTTGACCACCCGGGTGGAGTTGCCTTCCTCGGCCGCTTCGATCTTTGTGCCGGCCATCTTCGTCTTGGCCGTGTAGGGCGTAACGATGACTTCCAGTTCCTTGGGTGCTTTGCTGATCCACTTCTTGATATGCGGCCGATCGTGCGACGAAATACCGGTAAAGCGAGCCTTGCCCGTCTTCTTGGCCCAGGCCAGCGCTTCGAGCATCTCTTCCATCTGCTTGTCGCTGTGCTGGGAACTCGTTTCGTAGCAGGTGATTCGCCAGATGTCGGCGTAATCCAGCCCGGTTTCCTTCAGACCGTGGTTCAGTGCGTCCTTGAGCTTGCCGGTCATCCAGCCGGGCGGCTTGGGCTTTCCGGCCTTGTCGGCCTTGGCCATCTCGCGGCTGAGCGAGCGCATCTCTTCCTGATACCAGGAGAAGCCCAGGTACATCTTGTCGCGGCGACCCTTCAGGGCCTTGGCGTACATGATGCATTCCTGCATGGTGCAAGCGTCGATGTAATTGATACCCCGCTCGATGCACTGCGTGACGATGTCGTAGCGGTTCTTCTCGAAGGCCTTGCTGTTCAAGTCGGCGCTGAGCCAGCCGCGGCCTTTGAACAGGTCGGGAACCACCAGGTTGACCCGCTTCCAGTGACCTCCCAGGCAGACGGCCGAGAACATCAAATTGGTCTTCCCGCCGCGGCGGTACTCCATTTGTTCGTTGTAGTTCACGATCCCGTCGGTCTTCTTCTGCGTCGGGTTGCCGGCGTAAACGGTTGGAGTTGGCAGAATGCCGCCCGCCATTCCGGCCGCCGCTACTGCTCCCGTCTGAACGAACCGACGTCGCGTCAATCGACTGTCTGCCATCACATCATCTCCATTGTGCCATTACTAGTGTGAAGAATCACAATTCGGTAACACGATATTGCACCCACCATTACGGTATTAGTCAACCATAGACTCGCCCCGCTGTCAAGATCCGCCGGCTTGCTTGGCGGGCTGGGAAGCCCATCGTACAGCTTGCACTTTCCGCCCAATGGGGTACGCTGGTGAGATTGGGGCCAAGAGTTACTCCAGAAGACTGGAAACGCTGCCGTGCGATTGCTTGTTGCCTGCCCGAAGTGTCAACGACAGTACGATGCGACCGGCCGAGAGATCGGCACGCGGTTCCGTTGCCATTGCGGCGTGGCGATAACCATTGAGGAACCGCGGGGTCACGATGCCGCCGTGGTGCGCTGTTCGTCGTGCGGCGCGCCGCGAGCCGAACGGAGCACAAGCTGCAAGTTCTGTAGCGCCGATTTCACCTTGCACGAACGCGACCTGCATACCGTCTGCCCAAAGTGCTTTGCCCGAATTAGCGATCGGGCGGGATTCTGCAGCCATTGTGGCGTCCGCCTGATGGCCGACATGCTGGCCGGCGAGCAGTCGTCCCTGGTTTGCCCGGCCTGTGGCGATGAAGCTCGCTTGGCTGGCCGATCGATCGGCGAAGTGACCGCGCTGGAGTGCGGACGTTGCACCGGGCTCTGGTTGGGTAGCGAAGCGTTCGGTCACCTGACTGATCGAGCGGCTGACGCGGCAATGAACGTTGAGGTCGACTTCATTAACGGTCTCGATGCTCGCATTACCGGTGCGGAGATCAAGAAGGCGCTCAGCCCGGCGCCGGTCGACGCTGCTCCGGAAGGCGGCTGGCGATACCGGTCGTGTCCGGTCTGCGAAAAGATGATGAACCGTCGCCACTACGGCCGGCAGAGCGGCGTGATCGTCGACATCTGCAAGGACCACGGCGTCTGGTTCGACGCCGAGGAACTGCCACGGATTATCGCCTGGATTCGCTCCGGCGGACTAGCCAAGGCCAACCAGCGCCGCGCGGCCGAAGCCAGTCGCAAGGAGAAGGTCGACCGTGCCAAGCAAACCACACGGCGTATCGAGGCGGCCCCTTCCTTGTTTGAGGGAAGTGACGAGTTCGCCGCCCCAACCGCCCTGGACATGCTAGTCGAACTCTACACGTGGATCAGAAACCGCTGATGGGCTCACCACCAGCGTGGTTCGAGCCCCGGCGTCCCCGCCGGGGGTTACGTTGCGGTGCTTCAGAGCGTGGCAAGTGGAGAAGGCTATTGCAGCGCCACGTAACCCGCCCCGAGGACGGGGCGGCTCGGATGGTAATCGCTTGCCGCGCAAAGACTTGTGAGTGAAGGTGAAGGGATTAGAACCCTCGGCCTCCCGAAATCACCTAGATGAGTGTCAATAAACGGGTTGTCAAAACTCGGTGGACCAACATCGGGAAGGACAGCCATCACACTATGCCTTGACCCGAGGGACGGGGTGTTGTAAAATATTGCAACACCGGCAGGAGAGGTGACGATGAGTGGCAATCGTATCCACCGGAAAACCGAGCGAACTCCCGAGCAACAGCGGCAGTTGGAGGAGATTCGTGAGCGGTTTCAGTGCGAGCGGCCTGGCCTTGCCGAGCTGCAGGCCAGCGGCGACGCTGCCGATGTCGTTTCCCAGGGCGAATACCTGGACCTGCGGGTTATGTTGACGACGCTCAAGAAGCACCGCGAGCGTCAGGGGCTGAGCTTGGCCGATGTTGCTACCCGGAGCGGCATGGATCGGGCGGCGGTCAGCCGCCTGGAGAACGGCGTGTATAGCAACCCGACTGTAGATACACTCCACCGCTATGCCGAGGCCATCGGCGCGGCGATCGGTTTCAGTGTCCGCGTTTCCTGACAATCGTTCGGGTGGTCAAGATACTCAGCCGGTCGCGGTAGGGACGGCTGGCGAGTGGAGAAGGCTATTGCAGCGCCACGAAAGTCATGAGAGAGCCCCGGCGTCCCCGCCGGGAGTTACGTGGCGTTGCTTCAGAGCGTGGCAAGTGGAAAAGGTACGTTCGAGCGCCACGTAACCCGCCCCGAGGACGGGGCGGCTCGGATGGTAACATCTTGCCGTGTAAAGACTTACGAGTGGAGGTGAAGGGATTCGAACCCTCGGCCTCAGCATTGCGAACGCTGCGCTCTCCCAACTGAGCTACACCCCCGACGGGTCACTCCAGATATATCGGTTCCTGGGGTGACAGCCCTTCATTCTAGAAGAGATTGGTGGGATGGTGAAGGGGGAGGCGGGCTGGATTCCGCCTCCCGGGGCCTCAAGGTTCGAGGCCCAGGCCGTGGAGGTAGGCGGTTTTTTGCCGTTCGAGGCCCCGTTTTTCGCTGATTTTCCGCCATTGGCCGGCTGCCGCGCGAAGGGCGTCGGCCGGTGGCTGCTCTCCGCTGATGGCGGCATGCACGGCCCGATCCAAGGCGGCCAGATACTCCCGGCGGCCGGGGATCCGAAGCCCGAATAGCCACTGGGGGCGTCGAAGCGTCTGCTGCAGGCCTTCGGCATATCGGCTGGCGGTCTCCGAGGCAATGGGCCGTTCGACCCACGCCCGGGCCGACTTGACCTGCGAGCGGCGGAAAAGGGTCGTGGCGGGGCTGGTCGCGCTGAACTGGCCGGCCGACAGGTCTTCCGACATCCAGCGGAGCAACTGGAATGCCGCCTGGGGATGTTCCGACGCGCGGCCGACCAGGCCGATCCGCCCGGAAATTCCCAGAAGTGGCACTCGCGGGTCGTCCGCTTCGCCACGCGTCTGCCAGCGATGCTCTTCCCGATTGTAGACCTCCACCGAGCCGGGCAGTTCGGCCAAGCCGGCCGGGACGGTCGACGAATCGACATCGTCCGCCACGGTCGCGGTACTCGAAGGCCAGCTTAGCGCCAGGCCGCAGCGCCCTTGCCAGAAGAGTGCTCGGGCGGCGGCCGGATCGCACTTGAGGGCGTCGGCGGGGGCCAACTTGGCCACGGCCACCAGTTCCTCGAGCGCGCGGACCAGCGGCGGACCGTCAACCAGCGGCTCCATGGTCTCGATGTCGAACAGGGTCGAGTAGTTGCTGGGGTGCTTGGCGTAGGGCGCCGCCCGAGCCAACAGCGTCAAGCCGGCCCAGCCGTCGGCCAACGGTTCGATAGCCCCATGCCAGGGCCGATCGTGCGGCACGGCCAAGTCGCCCAGTTTCTTTCGATCGGCCAGCAGTTGGGCCAGTTCCCCATACTCGGCCCAGGTTTCCGGCGGCTGGCGGCCGAGTTTCTCCAGCAGATCGGCCCTGTAGTAGCAGACCAGCACGGGCGATCCGAACGGCACGGCCCGGACTGACTGACCCCAAACCACTTCACAATGACGCACGAGTTCAAAAACGTCCGCCCAGCCCTGCGATTTGACCGACGCTATTTTTTCGGGCACCGGGACGATCAACTCTCGCTCGGCCAGCGGTCCAAGCTGATGCGAAGGGCAGATGACCGCGTCGGCCTCGAAAGTTTTGGCGTCGGCCATTGCCTGCTCGTCTATTCGCTCGACCAGCAGTTCCGAGCCGGTTTGCGCGTTCCATTCACCGCGTGCCTGTTCGGCCGCCTTGGCCAGCGCCTCGTCGCCAACTACCAGCAGCCGCAACGTTGCGCCCGCCAGCGGGTCCGGTTCGTCCACCGGCTCGTCGACCGCCGGCTTCGGACAGCCCGCCAATATCAGGCAGAGCAAAGCCGTTGGAAGTCGGAAGTCGGAAGTTGGAAGTCGGAAGCTGGTCATTGGTCATTCATTGGACATTGGTCATTGGACAAACCCCGTCGCCCATGATTATCCCCTCAGCCTATCATTGCCTGGGAATCGGCGGTAGGACCCCCGTGGTTCAATGACCAATGTCCAATGAATGACCAAGGTTCAATGACCAATTTGTGTCCAATACCCAACTTCCGACCTCCGAATTCCAACCTCCGACTTGCAGCAGGACGGTCTGGGGGAGTACAATTTGCCGGTGGCGGCACGCGGGTACGCCGTAACCTTATCCAGACAATAGGGAAACGAGCACGATGAGCATCTTTTTGGGCATTGATATCGGCACGTCGGGCACGAAGACGCTGGCAATCGACGCCAAAGGCCGGATCCTGGCCGACGCCATGGAGACATACCCTTGCTACGTCCCCAAGCCGCTCTGGAGTGAGCAAGACCCCGAGGATTGGTGGCAGGCCACCATTAAGTCGGTCAAGAAAGTGATGAAGAAAGCCCGGCTCAAACCGGCCGACGTCAAGTCGATCGGTCTGTCGGGTCAGATGCACGGCTCGGTGTTCCTCGATAAGCAGGATCGGGTCGTTCGTCGGGCGATACTTTGGAACGATCAACGCACGGCTGCCGAGTGCCAGGAAATCGAGCAGCGGGCCGGCGGTCGGAAGGCGCTGATCCGCATGGTGGCCAATCCGGCCCTGACCGGCTTCACCGCGCCCAAGATCCTCTGGCTGAGAAACAACGAGCCGCGAAATTTCGACAGAACCTGCAAGGTGCTGCTGCCCAAGGACGACATCCGCCGCCGCCTGACCGGCCAGTACGCAACCGACGTCAGCGATGCCAGCGGCATGTTGCTTCTGGACGTCAAGAAACGAACCTGGTCCAAGAAGCTCCTCTCGGCCTTGGAACTCGACATCGACCTGTTCGGCCAGTGTTACGAGTCGGAAGACGTTACCGGCACGCTTACATCCGAGGCGGCCGCCGCCCTGGGGCTTTCCACCGACTGCGTCGTGGTGGGCGGGGCGGGCGACTGCGCGGCCGGAGCGGTTGGAAACGGAATCGTTTACCGGGGAGTGCTATCCACGTCGATCGGCACGTCCGGCGTGATGTTCGTCCATAGCGACGAGGTCAAAATCGATCCCGAGGGACGCATACACACCTTCTGCCACGCGGTACGCGGCAAGTGGCACATGATGGGCGTCAACCTATCGGCCGGCGGTTCCTTGCAGTGGTTCAGGAACGAACTCTGCAAGGCCGACGTGCTGAAGGCCAAACGGGCGAAGAAAGAGGTGTACGATCTGCTGATCGAGGAGGCCGAGCCGATCCGGCCGGGTAGCGACGGGCTGTTCTTCCTGCCCTATCTCTCCGGCGAACGGACACCGCACGCCGACCCCGACGCCCGGGGTTGCTTTGTCGGCCTGACGCTGGCGCACACGCGGGGTCACTTGATCCGCTCGATTATGGAAGGCGTAACCTTCTCGATGCGCGACAGCCTGGAGATTATCGAAGGGCTGGGTGTTCCGGTCCGTCAGATTCGTGCCTCCGGCGGTGGCAGCCGCAGCCCGGTCTGGCGGCAAATTCAGGCCGACGTGTTCGGCCGCGGCGTGGCGACCATCAACAGCGAGGAGGGCGCGGCTTACGGCGTGGCCCTGCTGGCGGCCGTTGGAGCCGGCGAGTTCAAGAACATCCAGGAGGCCTGCAAGGCGACGATCCGCGTGGTTAAGCAGACTTCGGTCAACCGGCCCGCCAAGAAGGTCTATGATCGGGCGATGCCCGTCTACCAGCAGCTTTACCGCTCGCTCAAAAAAGATTTCAAGAGCATCTCCGCGCTGGGGCACTAAGGCGGAATTGAGCCACGGATGAAACACGGATTAAACACGGATAGAGAAAGCAAGTTTTCCGAGTAACCGTTCAAGACGTATCGGGTAAGAACAGAAGGTAACGAAGACAACGAAGCAATGAGTGGAATCCACCGGCAACAGACACATCGCATTTGTTCCCTTCGTTTGCTTTGTTAGCTTCTGTTCGATGGAAAACCCGTTGACGCGTCAGGCCCGTTCCCACTTCGTTAATGGTTACTCAAAGTCACTTCGATTTAATCCGTGTTTAATCCGTGTTTCATCCGTGGCTGGAATATTTGTTTGGCTGCGGCTTCGGTCGCAAGCGACTCGGCTAACAAGTAACCGCAAGAGATTATCACCCCTTGGCCAATACACCCGCCAACAATTCGGCTGATCGTGGCGGCCCGGTCCGGCTTGTCTGGATCGAGGTGGCATTGGTCTTCCTTGTCTTCTTCATCCAGGGCGCCTGGCCCGTTCCCGACGTGAACGAGCCGCACTACCTGGGCAAGACGATCCATTTCTGGAACCCCGATTGGGTCGGCGACGACTTCTTCCTCGACTCGGCCGACACGCACAAGGTTTTCTATTTCACCTTCGGATGGCTTTCGCTCTGGCTGCCGCCGGTTGCGCTTGCCTGGGTTGGGCGGCTTGTGAGTTGGGCCCTCTTGGCTTGGTCCTGGCAAAGGCTGAGTTTCGCCCTGCTACCACGCCGCTGGTGGTCGATCCTCAGCGCCGCGCTGATGGTCTCGCTGATCGAGAATTGCCACATGGCGGGCGAGTGGATCGTCGGCGGGGTCGAGGCCAAGGGGTTTGCTTTCGTGTTCGTCTTCCTGGGCGTCGAGGCACTGGTTCGCAACCGCTGGAATCGCGCTTGGCTGCTGTTGGGCGCGGCCGCCATGTTTCACGTACTGGTGGGCGGATGGGCGGTGGTGGCCGCGGGCTTTGCCTGGCTCTCGCAAGACAGGAGTCGGCCCAAGTTCCATCGGATCTTGCCCGGCCTGATCGGCGGATTCATGCTCTCGCTACCCAGCCTGCTCCCATCGTTGTGGCTCACGTGGGGTGTCGATCCGCAAACGGTGGATCAAGCCTGCCAGATCTACGTGTTCGAGCGGTTGGCGCACCACCTGGCGCCGGGCGCGCTGCCGACCGAGTTTGTGTTGCGGTTCGCCTTTCTCGTGGTCGTTTGGACCGTGCTTTGCCTGATGACTCCGGCCACCCGACGCGGACGTCGGCTGCGGGGATTCGTTACCGGCGCGTTGGGTATCGCGGTCGTGGGACTGCTCGTGGGGCTACTAACGGTTGACAACCGGCCGCTGGCCGC
>CAZDHN010000270.1:0-8329 GCA_964505115.1 uncultured Planctomycetaceae bacterium | reverse complement strand
GAAAGTTGCTGCTAGCAACAACTTACGGAAAACTACGCTTCAGCCGGATGAACCTCTTTTCCGCCTACCGCGGAAGGGGCGCTGGATATCTGTCATTGTAGTTCGGAGTAGTGTTTTCAGGTAGAATAGCCAAGACCAATCATAATAGATGACCGAGCGCAAGAATTAGCCACGGGGGCTACTGCCATGAAGACCAGACGACTGTCGATTCTCTTTTCATTCATCGCCGCAACCCTCGTTGCCGGGGCCATGGCCGCGCCGGCCGATGACGCGAGGGAGATACTCGACGCGGCCGGCGTCAAGGGCGGGCTGGTCGTGCACCTGGACTGCGGCGATGGCACGCTCACCGCCGCGTTACGCCCAACCGACGGCTACATGGTCCAGGGACTCGACCGAGATCCGGCCAACGTGGCCAGCGCCCGCGCGTATGTTGCCATGCTCGGCACGTACGGCAAGGTGACGATCGACCAGTGGCACGGCGACAAGCTCCCTTACATCGACAACATGGTCAACCTGATCGTCGCCGAGCGGCTTGCTCCGCGGACGAGGAGCGATGCGATGCGCGTGCTGGCGCCGCGGGGCGTGTTGTGCGTCAAGCAGGGCGGCAAGTGGACGATCACGGCCAAGCCCGTGCCGGACGACATCGACGAGTGGACGCATTTCCTCCACGACGCCGACAATAACGCGGTCGCCAACGACACGGTCGTCGGCCTGCCCAAGCACTACCAGTGGATCGGCAGCCCCAGATACCTGCGGCACCACGATCATCTCTCCGGCCTGGGCGCCATGGTTTCCGCGCAAGGCCGCATGTTCTACATCGTCGACCTCGGTCCGCGATGGTCCATACAGATGCCGTCGAGATGGATGCTCATCGCCCGCGACGCCTTCAACGGCACAATCCTCTGGCAACGGCCGATCCCGAAGTGGCATGCTCATCTCTGGGGTCTCAAGAGAAGCCCGGGCGACCTCATGCGGCGGCTCGTCGCGGTGGGCGACATGGTCTACGTCACGCTCGGCGTGGGCGAGCCGGTCGTGGCACTCGACGCGGCCACGGGCAAGACGCTACGTACGTACGCGGACACGGCCGGCGCGGAGGAAATTATCCTCGCCGATGGCACGCTCTACGTGCTGGTGAACCCCGAACTCGACGCCTACAAGGCCCTCTCTCGCGAGTCCGTGAGGACAATTCAGAGCGCCAGCGCCACGTGGACATGGGACGAACGCCCGCGGCGGATCATGGCCTTCGACGCAGCCGGCGGCCGGAAAATGTGGAGCCGCAAGTCGGTCGTCTCCCCCTGCACCATGACCGCGGTCAAGGGCCGGTTCTATTATCACGACGGCGACAAGGTGCTCTGCCTCGACGCGGCAAGCGGCGCGGGCGTGTGGGAATCGGAACCGCTCGCGCGTTGGAAGCCAATGCTCGTGCTCTTTGGCCCGACGCTGGTCGTGCACGACGACGTGGTGCTCTTTGCCGGCGGCGAGAAGATGGACCCCCAGCGGGGAGGCAAGGACACGATGACCGCGCTGTCGGCCAAGACGGGCAAGAAGCTCTGGACCGCGCTGCATCCCGAGTCGGGATACGCCTCGTCGGAAGACCTTTTTGTGATCAACGGCGTGGTCTGGTGCGGCCAGACCACCAACTGCAGGAATTCGGGCGTGTTCACGGGCCGGGACCTTTACACCGGCGAGGTCGTCAGCGAGTTCCCACCCGACGACTGGCAACCCCACATGTCGCACCACCGCTGCCATCGTGCCAAGGCAACGGTCAACTACATCCTCACGTCGCGAACCGGCATCGAGTTCGTCGACTTTCGAGCCAAGCACTGGACCGCGCATCATTGGGTGCGCGGTTCCTGTAACTACGGTATCATGCCCTGCAACGGGCTGCTCTACGCGCCGCCGCACTCCTGCGCTTGCTACCTGCTGGCTAAGCTGACCGGCCTGAACGCACTCGCGCCGGCAAGGCAACACGAGTTATCGGCGAGTAGCGATGTCGAGCGACTCCTGCGCGGCCCGGCGCGTGGAGAGCGGAGGTCACAAGCCAGAGGTCGGAAGGCGGAGGCAAAGGCCGGAAGCGATTGGCCGACCTATCGACGCGACGCCGCGCGTAGCGGCACGAGCCCACAACAGGTCACGACGGAACTCAAACAATCGTGGACCGCCGATTTGGGCGGCAAACTGACCGCGCCGGTCGTGGCGGCGGGCAAGTGCTTTGTCGCTCAAGTTGATCTGCACACGCTTCATGCGCTCGACGCCGACAACGGCCAGCGGCTCTGGCAATTCACCGTCGGCGGCCGGATCGACTCGCCGCCCACGGTGTGGCAAGGCCAGGTGTTGTTCGGCTCAGCCGACGGCTGGATCTACAGCCTCCGCGCGAGTGACGGCGCCCTTGCCTGGCGTTTCCGCGCCGCGCCGCTGGACCAACGGCTGATGTCGTACGAGCAAATCGAGTCGGTCTGGCCGGTGCATGGCAGCGTGCTCGTGCTGGACGGCGTCGTCTACGCGGTTGCCGGCCGGGCGATGTGGCTCGACGGTGGCTTGCATCTGCTTCGGCTCGACGCCGAAACCGGGCGAAAGCTATCCGAAACCGTGCTCGACGACAAGTACCCCGGCACCGACGATAATTTGCAGAAGGACCTCCGCTGGCCGAACCTGCCGGTATCGCTACCCGACGTGCTATCCTACGACGGCAAACACGTCTACATGCGTTCCCAGCCGTTCACGCTGGAAGGCAAGCGGACGGAGGTGATCACGCCGCGGCTTTACTCGGAACAGACCGGCGACGACGCGCACCTATTTTGCCCGACGGGCTTTCTGGACGACTCGTGGTGGCACCGCACCTACTGGATGTACGGCCGTTCCTACATCAGCGCGGCCGGCGGCTGGGATTTGGCCACTTACACGGCGCCCTCGGGACGGATTCTGTCGGTCGACGGAGAGACGATCTACGGCTTTGGCCGGACGCCGTTCCGCTTCAGAGGCACGCCCAACAGCTACCATCTGTTCGCCTGCAACAAGGCACCGGAACTGATCAACCCCAACCCAAACCGGCCGCCGCGCAAACGGGGGTCGAGCGTTTACGGTCGGGTTGTGCCGACGCGGCTGAAGTACCACTGGTCCAAGTCGCTGCCGTTGCTGGCGCGTGCCTTGGTCGTGGCCGGAGATACCCTCTTCGCGGCCGGGCCGCCGGCCATGCTCGACGAGGATGAGGTCTACAATGTGTACGGGAAGCCGGAAACACAGGAGCAACTCGACGAGCACGTGGCGGCGTTCGAAGGCCGCAAGGGCGGGCTGATCGTGGCCGCCTCCAAGGAAGATGCCTCGCTGCTGGCGGCCTACAAGCTCGACCACGCGCCGGTCTTCGACGGCATTGCCGCGGCCGGCGGCAAGCTGTTTGTCGCCACGGTCGACGGCACGGTCGTCTGCCTCGGCAATCGCGGCGAGGCGCTCGAGTCCGCGCCGGACGTTAAGCTTGGACCGGTCGCCGTCGGGCCGGTACGGCGCGGCAGCGCGCCCGTGGCGCTCACCAAGTCGCACCCCGACTTCCAGCACCTCTCACGGATCGCCGTCATCAAGTCCGATCTCGGCTACCGGATGGAGACGGCCAAGCAGAAGGTCGGCCTGGCGCTGAAGAAGCTCGCCGACCCGATCACCAGCCGGGCGACATTCCGCGTCAAGATCCGCCCGCGTCCCGGAGCCCCCAAGGGCACGCCGGGCAACGGCTTCCTGGCCTTCGGCAACGGTCCCGACGACGCCAAGCTGGTGAAGTGCGGCTTCCGCATCTCCGGGCCGTCTCTGATAATAGTCCAGTCGCCCGGCTCGAAGAAGGGTTCGAAGTCGGCGCGGGTCGAGGTCGTGGCCAACGAGGTCGTCGAACTGGTGGCCACGGTCGACCTGAAGGAGAAGAAGGTCACGACTACCATGAGCGGCGTAACCGTCGAAGCGCCTCTCGCACTGCCCATCGATGGGATCACCTGGATCGGCTACTGGCTTGATAGCGTGGACGCCGACTTCGGTCCGATTGAGATCCGTGGGGAGTGAACTGCCTTCGGTTGCCGTGACGTGAGAGCAGGCCCAAAGGGCCGCGCTATCATAGCCCGGGGCGCAGCCCCGGGACCACCACAACATACACGCCAGGAAGGCCCAAAGGGCCGCGCTAATGCGAATAGCGCGCCCCGTTGGGGCTTCCACTCACACGGGGTCGCCTACCCAGGACTTCGTCATGGGCTATGATAGCGCGGCCCGTTGGGCCTGAAACGACGAAACACAATCTGGAAAATAAATCCATATTCTATTGACTCTTGCATAGCCAATGATCGAGGGCGAAGCCCGGTTCCACGGCGGAACCCCCTTGATCCGCGCATTGACTATGCAAAGATCAATAGCAGTCCAGGCCGGGGGTGGGCTGATGAAAAGTTAGGCGACTGGGTAAACTGGGGAATATTGGTATTGAAAGACTCCTACGCCAGTGACACCCGGCGAGTCGCTGTTTATGAAGAAGCTCGCCGCCGCCACGCACGGTTAGCAAGAAACACACATGAAGAACATTTTCATCAGCCCAGGCCGGGGGTGAGGGCAGTTCTTGACTCCCAACGCCCAAGGCCCGATGCTGAATCCCATGCTCATACAACAGAGAACAACTCAAGGACGTACACAATGAGACAATCTCGCCACCGCCTTCTGCTGCTTCTATTTGCCGTAATATCCTCTTGTGCGGCCAGCCCGCCAAACGTCCGTGCGGCGAATGAAGCCGACGTATGCGTCTACGGCGGTACGTCCGGCGGGGTGGTCGCGGCGGTACAGGCGGCTCGGCTGGGTAAGCGGGTTGTGCTGGTCGAGCCGGGGCGACATCTGGGCGGAATGACTTCCGCTGGACTAAGCGCTGTCGATATCGGCGATCCGCGCAGCGTGGGCGGCCTGGCGCGAGAATACTTCACCCGGCTTGTCGCCAGCTATGGGAAGCGACTCAACTGGAATCGGCCCTTTCGCGGCAAAGGTGGCCCGGCTACCGGCGGCGCTTACTCCATCGAGCCGCACGTGGCCGAACGCGTGTTTGATGAGATGGCCGACGAGGCGGGAGTGGTCGTGCTGCGCGATGCTCGCTTGAAGTCCGTCAAGAAGTCGGGGCCACGCATCGTCGAACTGACGACAGAAGACGGCCGTCTGGTCCGGGCGAAGATGTTTATCGACACCACCTACGAAGGCGACCTGATGGCGGCGGCCGGCGTCAGCTACACGCTCACGCGGGAAGGCAACGCAAAGTACGGCGAGAAATACAACGGCATCTACTACGCGGAGAAATACAAGCCGCGCCCCAATCACCTGAAACCCGGCGCCAACGACCGCGTGCCCGGCGGGCAGGGCGTCTGGGACCGCGACTTTCCACTCGATCCGTATCTGGTCAAGGGCGATCCGTCCAGCGGTCTCTTACCGCTGATTAACCGGGGCGAACCCGGCACGCCCGGCGAACCGGCTCCCGGCGTGATGGCTTACTGCTTCCGGCTTTGCCTCAGCACGGCCGACGATCGGCTGCCAATCGTTGCGCCAGCCGACTACGACGCTCGGCACTACGAAATCGTCGCCCGATTCATCGCAGCCTGCCAGGCCATTGGCGACCGGATGGATCTCCGCTGGTTCAGCAAGCACGACCCGTTGCCCAACAATAAATGGGATTTCAACACCGCGACCTTCGGCGGCAATCTGCCCGGCGCAAGCTGGGAGTGGCCGGAGGCGAGTTACGACCGGCGAGTGGAGATCGCCCGCCAGATAGAGAACTACCATCGCGGCCTGCTGCATTTTCTGGCGACCGACCCGCGCGTGCCTGAAAGGGTGCGAAAAGACATGGCCCGATTTGGCTTGCCGAAAGACGAATTCCCCGACAACGGCGGTTGGCCGCATCAACTCTACATTCGCGAAGGCCGCCGGATGGTCAGCGATCTTGTGCTGACCGAGAACCATACGTTCGGCCGGAAAATCGCGCCGCGCTCGATCGGGCTTGGCTCCTACGGCACCGACGTGCATGAGATTCGCCGGATCGTGAAGGACGGCGTCGTCACTCGCGAGGGCAAAGTGGCCGGCGGACGCGGCGGCCATGGCCCCTACCAGATCGGCTTCGGCGCGATCGTGCCGAAGCCGAGCCAGTGCGATAATCTACTGGTCACGTTCGCGCTGTCGGCCAGTCACACGGCGTTTGCCAGCATCCGCATGGAACCGGTATTCATGGTCACCAGCCAGTCGGCGGCGACGGCGGCCTGCCTGGCGATCGAGGACGGCCTGCCCATCCAGCAAGTGGATTACGACAAACTGCGAAGCCGTCTGATCGCCGACGGTCAGGTGCTCGTCTGGCCGCCGGAGGCAGCGGAGCCTAAGCCTCGCGTCATTACCGCGGCCGACAAGCTGCCCGGCATCGTACTGGATGACGAGGCGGCCGAGTTGACCGGCACGTGGTCGAGCAGCAATCGCCAGCCGTCGCTGCTGGGCTCCACCTATTGGCACGACAACAACGAGGAGCGCGGCCACAAGATCGCGCGCTTCACGCCCAAGCTTGCCGCGGCCGGCGAGTATGAAGTACGGCTGCTCTATACGTGGAACGATAATCGCTCGACGAAGACCGCCGTTACGATCCAGAGCGCGGATGCCCCAAAGACGGTCACGGTCAATCAGCGCAAGCCGGCGCTGGTCAAGGGCGTGCCGCGGGCGCTTGGCGTCTTTCGCTTTGCAGCCGGCACGAAAGGCAGCGTCAGCGTTTCCAACGAAGGGGCCGACGGCTACGTCGTGGTCGACGGCGTGCAGTTCCTGCCGGTGGAGATCGCGCGCGCCGAACGCGCCGGCCGGCGCTCATCGGGATTTGCCGACGTGAAGATGTCCGCCCGGCCCGTTGCTCCGTCAAACCCGCGGGCCGCCGACCGGCCGAACGTACTGTTCATTGCCGTGGATGACCTGCGTCCGCAACTTGGCTGCTATGGCAACGGGCGGATGCACAGCCCGAACATCGACCGGCTGGCGGCCCAAGGCGTCGTCTTCGAGCGGGCCTATTGCATGGTGCCGACCTGCGGGGCTTCCCGCGCCAGCCTGATGACCGGCATTCGCCCGGCCCGCAATCGGTTCGTGAACTACCTGACCTGGGCCGAGAAGGACGCTCCCGGCAGTGTGACACTCAACACCCAATTCAGAAATAACGGTTATTACACAATCTCCAACGGCAAGGTATTCCATCATCCCACGGACCATGCCGAGGGTTGGTCGGAACCGGCCTGGCGGCCCAAAGGGGTCTCCATGTATCAGCTTGCCGAAAGTCAGGCCGTTTTGGCGAAGCGGTCGAAACAGTTCGGCCGGCGCGGACGTGGGCCGGCCTTTGAATCCGCCGACGTGCCGGACGACGCCTACGCCGATGGAAAGGTGGCCGAGAAATCGATCCAGGACTTGCGGCGGCTGGCCAAGCGGGAGGAACCGTTCTTCCTGGCGGCCGGTTTCTTCAAGCCGCACCTGCCCTTCGTCGCCCCGAAGAAGTATTGGGACTTGTACGACAGGGCACAAATCCATCTGCCCGAAACATACCACCGCCCGAAGGATGCTCCCGACGAGGCGATCCACAACTGGGGCGAGCTGCGGGCATACGCCGAGATTCCCAAGCAAGGGCCGCTTACCGACGATCAGGCCCGCACGCTCATCCACGGCTACTACGCCTGCGTCAGTTATACCGACGCCCAAATTGGCAAGCTGCTCGATGAGCTTCAACGGCTGGGGCTGGCCGACAATACAATCGTCGTCCTCTGGGGCGATCATGGCTGGAACCTGGGCGAGCATACTCTCTGGTGCAAGCACTGCTGCTTCGAGACTTCGATGCACGTCCCGCTGATCGTCAGAGCACCGGGCATCGCCGACGGTGCGAAGACCGGCGGCCTGACGGAGTTTATCGACATTTATCCGTCTCTCTGCGAACTGGCCGGCCTGCCGCTCCCAAAACATCTGGACGGCAAGAGCTTCGTGCCGCTGATGAAGAGCCCGACACTGAAGTGGAAGGAAGCGGCGATTGGCCGTTATCGCAACGGCGACACGATCCGCACCGACCAGTACCGCTTCAGCGAGTACCAAGGCAAGCGTGGCGATTTCGGCGCTCGAATGCTCTACGACCACGAGAACGATCCCCAAGAGGACGTGAACATCTCCGAGCGAAAGGCAAGCGAAAACGTCGTCCGCGAGCTAGCCGAGTCGCTTCGCAAGGGGAAGGGGAAGGGGAAGGATAAGGGGATTAGGGATTAGGGGCCAGGGGCCAGGGGTGGGCTGATGAAAAGTTAGGCGACTGGGTAAACTGGGGAATATTGGTATT
>CAZDHN010000269.1:0-8369 GCA_964505115.1 uncultured Planctomycetaceae bacterium | reverse complement strand
GAGGAAGAGGTCCTCGTCTACGTCCAACGCCCTATTACTGCTGGGCACCGCGGCGGTCGGTCTCGCGGTGGCGATAGCCTTGTGGACCGTGCTGTCGCGCGAGCCGGAACCGGCGAAGCGGCCCGTGGCCAAAAAAGAACTCCAGGTAGACGAGCCCTGGAACCGGGACTTCGAGAAGCGAAAGCCCCGCAAGGAAACGAACGACAACGAGTTTCCCGACTTCCAGTGGAAGCAGGACGACGGCTCAAGCTACAACCGCACGACGTTTGATATCCTCGAGCCGCCGATTGCCAAGGGCAAGATCGACGATTTGGTCTTTGCCAAGTGGAAGGAATTGGAGATCGAGCCGGCCAATCAGTGCTCCGACGGCGTCTTCCTGCGGCGCGTCTATCTGGACGTAATTGGCACCCTGCCGACGGTCGAGGAGGCGCGGGCGTTCCTCAAGGACGAGAGTCCGGACAAGCGCGAAAAGCTCATCGACGCGCTGTTGGAGCGGCCCGAGTTCGCCGACTTCTGGGCGATGAAGTGGTGCGACCTGCTTCGCGTGAAGGCCGAATTCCCCATCAACCTTTGGCCCAACGCCGCGCAGGCCTACCACCATTGGATTCGCGAGGCGATCAAGACCAACATGCCGTACGACAAGTTCGTACGCGAGATGCTCACCTCCAGCGGCAGCAACTTCCGCGTGGCGCAGGTGAACTTCTACCGCGCTTTGCAGAGCAAGTCGCCCAAGGGGATTGCCCTGGCGGTAGCCCTGACGTTCATGGGGACCCGGGCGGAGGGTTGGCCGGCGGAGCGACTGGCGGGCATGTCGGGCTTTTTCCTCAAGGTGGGCTACAAATCGACCGGCGAGTGGAAGGAAGAGATCATCTTCTTCGACGCGCACAAGAAGTACGTGCCCCCGCCCGTGGATAAGTCCAAAAAACTGAGCCCGTCCGAGAAGAAGGCCGGGCCCGCTACCGCGCCCAAGCCGGTGTTTCCCGACGGGACCACCGTGGTGGAAATTCCGCCGAACAAGGATCCGCGGGAGGTGTTTGCCGACTGGCTAACAGCGCCCAAAAACCCCTGGTTCGCCCGGAACATCGTCAACCGTGTTTGGTACTGGCTGCAAGGTCGCGGGATTATTCAGGAGCCCGACGACATTCGGCCCGACAATCCGGTCTCGAACCCCGAGTTGCTGGATTACCTCGCGGCGGAGTTGATTAGCAGCAAGTACGACTTAAGACACATCTACCGTTTGATCCTCAATTCGAGCACGTATCAGCTTTCCTCAATTCCCAAGAGCAAGCATCCCGAGGCCGGGATCCATTTCGCCTCGTATAGGGTTCGCCGTCTGGAGGCCGAGGTAATCATCGATGCCTTGAACCAGATCACGGAGACGACCGAGTTCTATAAAAGCATCATTCCGGAACCCTATACGTTCATTCCGGAAACATGTCGCGCGATTGCCTTGCCCGACGGCAGTATCACCAGCAGTTTTCTGGAGTTATTCGGCCGGCCGTCGCGCGACAGCGGCATGGAGTCGGAGCGCAACAATAACATAACCTCCGGCCAGCGGTTGCACCTGCTCAATTCGAGCCACATCCGCAACAAACTCCAAAAGGGTCCGGGGATGAAGAAGCTTCTCGAGGCGGGTAACTCTTCGGAAACCCTCTATCTGGCGATCCTTTCCCGTTTGCCCGCCGACGGCGAGGGGGGTAGCGGGTCGGACTTGGCGTGGACTTTGATCAATAGTACGGAGTTTTTGTTTCGGCACTAAGGACCGGCGAAACAATATCTGTCGGTCTGTCGCCTTTCGCTCCGCGAAAGAAGGCGGCTTTCGCGGAGCGAAAGGCGACAGTTTTTGTTTCGGCACTAAACCAGACTCGCACGGCGGCGCCTTTGTCAGAAGGGCCGGCCGCGAGATATCCCAAGTGAGGTGAGAAGATGGCAAGGAATAGTGAAGTCTACGTGCCGTTGTCCGAGACAAACGTCTCACTGAACTGCGAGCGGGTCTCGCGACGCACAATGCTCGGGCGCGGAGCGATGGGCCTGGGTGGGCTGCTCCTGGGGAACCAACTCGGCGGGAGCCAACTCGGCGTGGCGGCCCCCAAGACCAGATCGAAGACCAAATCGAAGAAGGAGCCGGAACCCGCCGCCGCCAAACCCGAGGCCAAGGCCAAGGCGGTCATCCAAATCTGGCTCTCCGGCGGGCCACCACACACCGACACTTTTGATCCCAAGCCGAACGCGGGCAGCGACTACACGGGGCCGTTGAATAAAGACATGGAGACCAACGTCAAGGGCATCCGCATCTGCGCGACGCTTCCCGAGTTGGCCAAGCTGGCCGACAAGTACTCCATCATCCGCAGCATGACTCACGGCAAGAACGGCCACGAGACGGCCTCCTACATGGTGCAGACCGGGCGGATGCCCGGCGGCCGCCTAGTCTATCCGGCCGTGGGCGCCGTGGTCGCCGCCTTCAAGGGTTTCGAGAAGGGCTCGCAGAACATAATCCCCCCGTACATCGTACTCACCCGGCCGCAGGGCCGGTTCTCCGAGTCCGGTTTCATGGGCATCAAATACAAGCCGTTCGCCACCGGCGGCAATCCTGCCTCCATGAGGTTTGCCGTGGAAGGGATCGTCGCTCCCGGCGTCTCCGACGCGCAGCAGGAATACCGCCGCGACCAACTCAATCAGGCCGATGCTCTTGCCATGGCCCTTAAGGATAATCCCGAAGTGCTTGCCGCCAAGCAGGCCGAGAAAGGCGCCTACGACCTGATCATTGGCGACGCCGGCAAGGTCTTCGACCTTTCGGAGGAGAAGGACGAGTTGCGGGAGCGCTACGGGCGGAACACCTTTGGCCAGTCGTGCCTGGCCGCGCGCCGGCTCGTCGAGAAGGGTGTCAAGTACATCACCATCAACCAGTTCGTCTGGGACACGCACAAGGCACACTTCCCGGCCATGCGGCGGCTGTTACCAAACTTCGACAACGGGCTGGCCACGCTGATCTCCGATCTGTCGGACCGGGGACTCTTGGACAGTACGATCATCTGGTGCGGCGGCGAGTTTGGCCGCACTCCAAAGGTCGCCTGGGAGTCGCCTTGGAACGGGGGTCGTCACCATTTCGGAGCGTGCTTCTCCCACGTAGTCGCCGGCGGCGGCTTCAAGGGTGGTCAGGTGGTCGGTGCCTCCGATTCCAGGGGAGAGACCGTCGATAGTCGGCCCGTCTATCCGGGTGATCTGATTGGCAGCCTCTATGAACTGCTTGGCATCGACCCCCAAGCCAACTTGCCGCATCCAATGAACGAGATCGTCAAAGCCACTCCCTCCCCCGAAGAAGGCATGAAACTGGCCGGGCGGCTCAAGGAAATCATGTAATGATGAGCGTCTCTGGAAGGAACTGGGCTCTTGCGATCGCCTTCTTGCTGGCGACCGCCTCCGGCCTCTCCGCGCAGACCACAAACAAGCTGAACTTCGGATACGTCTACCCTGGCGGCGGTTGTCGCGGAACGACGTTCAAGGTTGTCGTCGGCGGGCAGCATATCAAGAAAGTTACCGAAGCGTACATCTCCGGCGAGGGCATCGAGACCAAGATCATCGGTTGGTATCGGCCGATGACCCAGGGTGAAGCCGTCGGTCTGGGCCTGAAGATCAGCACCTTTCGGGAGGAAGAGGAGAAGAAAAGCGGCAAGAAGGTATCGCGGGAAGAGGCGATCAAGGCGCTTGGCATTACCGACGAGAAACTCAGGGAGATGGCAATCTACCGGAAGCGGCGGGCCGATCCCCGGCGGCAACCCAACGAGCAGATCGGCGAGGAGCTCACCATCCAGATCAAGATTGCTCCCGATGCCCCATTCGGCGATCGTGAATTCCGCCTACTCACCGATACGGGAATGTCGAATCCCCGCTGGTTTTACGTTGGGCAGTGGCCGGAGACCAAGGAGAAAGAGAACGACGTTAAAGAGACCGGCGAAGTGGTGGACCCCAGAGCGGCGCCCATCTTGGAACAACGCAACGATGTCAAGCCCAACCCGGCAGTCAACGTGAAGTTGCCGATGGTCATCAATGGGCAGATCTTTCCGGGCGACACGGACCGCTTCTCCTTTGAGGCCAAGAAGGGTACCAAACTGGTAGCCCACTGTGCCGCTCGGGAACTGATTCCCTACCTGGCCGATGCGGTTCCCGGCTGGTTCCAGGCAATATTGCACCTCTACGACGATCAGGGCCACGAGGTGGCCTTTGCCGACTCGTTGGGTTTCCGGCACGACCCGGTCCTTTACTACGAGATCCCCAAGGACGGCAAGTACGTCATCGAGGTCCACGATTCCATCTTCCGCGGCCGGGAGGATTTTCCCTACCGGATCAGCATCGGCGAAATCCCCTACATCACCAGTTTATTTCCGCTGGGAGGTCGGGCCGGTGAGCCGTGCGATGTCGAGGTCAAGGGCTGGAATCTACCCGTCGATTCGGTGCGCATCGACCCTGCCTTCGACCGCGGCCGGTCAATCAGGCCAGTCATCCTCGAAAAGGACAATATCTTTTCAAACCGGGTAGGGTTCATTGTCGACGTTCTGCCGGAGGTGCTCGAACGAGAGCCCAACGACACACCCGATACGGCTCAGGGCGTGGGCTCGTCGATCACCGTCAACGGCCGGATCGACCGCCCCGGCGACGTCGACTTCTTCAAGTTCGACGGTTCGGGCGTTTTGGTGGCGGAAGTCTATGCGAGGCGTCTGTATTCGCCCCTCGATTCGCTGGTCTGCCTGACCGACAGGAGCGGCAGGGTCGCGGCCCACAACGACGACTTCGAAGACAGGAGCTGGCCGCTGATTACGCACCATGCCGACTCCCGGCTGCTGACGGTCAGCAAAGGCGCGCACTACATCTCGATTAGCGATGTCCAAGGCCGGGGCGGGGATGACTACGCCTATCGCCTTTACATTCGGCCTCCGCGGCCTGGCTTCGACCTTCGCGTTACGCCCTCCAGCGTGATCGCCCAGCCCGGCACTTGCGTGCCAATTTCGGTCCACGCCATTCGCCGCGATGGGTTTGACAAAGACATCGCCCTGAGTTTGGAAAACGCACCTCCGGGTTTCGGACTCGGCGGCGCCTGGGTGCCTAGCGGACAGAACTCGGTCCGTCTCACGCTGTTCGTCCCGCCGGATGCCCCCAAGGAACCGATGACACTGCAGATCAACGGCCATGCCACGGCCGGCCGCAAGCAACTCACCCGACCCGCTTTTCCCGCCGAGGCGCAGACGCAAGCCTTCATCCTTAAACATATCGTGCCAACCAAGGACTGGACGCTGTTAGTAACCGGCAAGCCGGCCGGCAAGCCGCCCTGCAAGTTCGTCGACAATGGGGTGCAGCTTCCCGCGGATGGAACCGGTCAACTCCGCGTCCTGGTCAATGAAGGCCAGGACCCCCGCGAGTTGCGGTTTGAACTGAGCAAGCCGCCCAAGGGCATCACGCTCGAGGACCCCGTGGTCGTTGGCAATAAGCTGGCCGTTCCCATCAAGTGCGAGGCGGAAAAGGCCAAGCTGGGGCTGAAGGGAAATCTGCTCTTCATCGTCTTGCGGGAACGCACTTACCTCAAAAAAGAGACCAAGAAGATGGTCACGAGCAAATACGTAATCGGCTTGTTCCCAGCCGTCCCCTTCGAGGTCGTGAAAAAGAAGCGCTAGCCCGTGTTTCTCACCAACATCGTTACGAGAGGTCGTAAGTTCTGTCGTGGCAAGGAGTGCAAGCGATTCGTCCGTAGGCGTATTGGTGAATACGTTGAGGAGGAATCGCGCCGTACGGTCCCGGGCTCAGCGGCTTGCCGCCGGCTTGGCGGATGTCGAGGGAGAAGTAGTTGTCGCTATACAGGGGAGATTCGATCCGCGCTCTGCAAAGTCCAGACCTAACTTCGCAGTTCTCCTGGGCCCATGCCCAGTCAGTGTCGGCCGACGACACTCCACCCGTACGCGGGGGCTGACCGGCCCATCCCGCCGACCATTGAACCTCCCGGTTTTTCGATTGGGGGTTTTGCGCATATTGTGCCGATATTACCGAAGGGGGCGATTACGCCGGCGATAGCGGCCCTTTTTGTAGATCGGTCGTTCCCACCCAAAGACGGTCCGGGCAACGTTTCTCGCCCAGAAGAGACTGTTAGGATCGGAGTGAAAACAACTGTCGCCTTTCGCTCCGCGAAAGAAGGCGGCTTCCGCGGAGCGAAAGGCGACAGTGACTGTTAGTTGGTCAATTCTGAATTGACTGACGCCGCGGGCATCTTGTCCGTTATGGCGATGCAAGGGGTAATGGATTGACTTCATTGGGGGTTGTCGATGCGCACAGCGGCAAGTTGCCTTATGAGGTCATGCCTTTGCGCGTTGATCTTGCTGGCCGGTTTGTTGGGCTGCACGCCCCTCGGGCAATACGTCGGCAACGGGTTCAAGGTGGGGGCAAACTACAACCAACCGCCAGCGGCGGTAGCGCCCGACTGGATCGACGCGAACGACGCGCGGTTAGAGGCCGGGCCGGATGACCTGGCCTGCTGGTGGGAAGCATTCAACGACCCGACCTTGGACGCCCTGATCGTCAACGCGTCCAGCCAGAACCTCACGCTCCGCGAGGCCGGCTGCCGCATTTTCCAGGCTCGCGCGGCTCGGTCAATCGCCATGGGCAGCCTCTTCCCGCAGAAGCAGGAGTTTACCGGGAACTACACGCGTGGCACCTTCAGCCGCTCGTTCTTCAACGTTCCGTTCATACCGAGTGAGTTCGACCTCTGGTACTCGGGATTCAATTTGTCTTGGGAGCTTGATTTCTGGGGCCGGTTCCGCCGAGCGGTCGAATCGGCCGATGCCGATTTGGACGCTTCGGTCGCCGCTTACGATCAGGTGCTGGTCACGCTGCTGGGCGACGTCGCCGCGACCTACATTGAGATCCGCACTCTGCAAAGACGCGTGGAACTCTCCCAGCGGAACGTGCTGCTTCAGAGGGAGACGCACATCATTGCCCAGGCCCGCTTCCGCGGCGGTCAGGTGAGCGAACTCGACGTAGACCAGGCGGCCAGCGTGTTGGCCCAGACGCAAGCCACGATTCCACAACTGGAAATGCAGAGCCGCCAGGCGAGCAACCGGCTGTGCGTTCTGCTTGGCATGCCGGCCCAAGAGCTGGAGCCGATTATTGGTCGGGGCCCGATTCCCGTCGCGCCGGCCGAAGTCGTCGCCGGTATTCCGGCCGACCTGTTGCGGCGCCGGCCCGACGTGCGCCGCGCCGAGCGGGAGGTTGCCAGCCAGAGCGAGCAGGTGGGCATTGCCACCGCGGAACTCTACCCGCACATCGGCATCAACGGCAGCATCGGCCTGTTGTCACGCGAGTTAAGCGAGCTGTTCAAGAGCGACTCGACGATCGGCGGCGTGGGGCCCCTGTTCCGCTGGGAGATTCTCAACTACGGCCGACTGCTGAACAACATCCGCCGCGAAGACGCCCTGCTTGCCGAACGGATCGTGGCCTACCAGCAGACGGTGTTGCAGGCCAATGCGGAGGTCGAGGACGGGCTGGTTCGGTTCCTCCGTGCCCAGCAACGGACGCGGTTCCTGGCCGCCAGCGTGGAAGCGACCGAAAGGGCAGCCACGGCCGTGCTGGCCCAGTACCGGACCGGACTGGCCGACTTCAACCGCGTGTCGCTGGTCGAGCAGAATCTGGTCGAGCAGCAGAATCTGCTCTCGCAGTCGCAAGGCGAGATCGCACAAGGACTGGTGGAAGTCTACCGCGCCCTGGGCGGCGGCTGGCAGATACGCCTGCATGGGCTACCCTGCCCGGTATCCATCCCGCAGCCGCAGCCAGAAGCGCCGGAACCGGAAGAGGTGCCGGAAGCGCCGGTTGAGGAAGCGCCCGTTGAGGAAGCGCCCGTTGAGGAAGCGCCGATTGAGGAAGCACCCGTTGAGGCCGTTCCGTTGCCCGAAGAAAAACGCTAACCGGCCTTCGGGTGATTTGGGCACTCGGCTTACATCTCTCGCTTGTAAAGCGCGTAGACGCATGGTCTTGGATCGCCGCGCGGGCTTATGTATGCATCTTCAAAATGCGAGATAAGCTTAAACGATGAGCCCAAGTGTTCGGACAGTTCTTCAACCAAGCCCGAAGTGCCCGCCCCCGGCAGCAGTACCGCGGAGGTTTCCCAGTTCGGGATACGGTTCAGCAATTCCAGCGTCTTGGCTGCGTCCTTCTCGTACCATCCCAATACCACCCCAATTCTGGATCTTCCGTGTGCGAGAAGATCGCGTCCCAATGCTTGCCGCTGGAGTAACCGTTCACGGCCTTGCGGTACGATGAAACCGAGCCACGGATTAAACACGGATGAAACACGGATAGAGCAAGCAGGGTTGATGACCATTCTGCTGAGT
>CAZDHN010000268.1:0-8391 GCA_964505115.1 uncultured Planctomycetaceae bacterium | reverse complement strand
CAAATTGTCCCGCGTTCGTAAAACATGTGGGTAAAGTCAAGTCGCAGGCGACCGGAAGCCGGGCCCCTGCTTAACGTCCGATAATGTTTCTTATGTTCGGTCGTTATGGGGCTAAAATCCCTGGAATACGGGGATTTGAGCATGTCTTGGCCTGCCCTGCGCGTGTCGCTGGGACGCGATTGGGACGCTACCCGCTGCTCGGTCGGCTGGTCTTCATCAGGCGGCGTGCTCGGGTCGAGCTTGCGGTCCAACTCGTCGATGTACTCGCCCAGAACGCCGCGAACCTCCTCGGGCAGCACGGGCGCGGCGCGACGGATCAGCAGGGCGATGTAATAGCCGGAACGAGCCTTCAGAACCGACTGCCGAGCGGGCTCGGAAAGGGTGACCGCGAAGAAGGTGATTACCAGGCAGAGAAGCACCCCCTTGGCCAGTCCGAACAGGGCCCCGATCTGTCGATCGAACTCCCTTAATTGCACCCGATCGATGGCCCCCGCTACCACCCGAAAAATCACCCAAACCGTCATTGACGTTATAAGGAACAGGATCAGCATGGCGATGAAGCGGTTCCAGGGCGCCTCGACGCTGACCATCGGGGCCAGCGGCCCGCTGCAGTGGATCGCCACCATCGTGCTGAGGACCAGCGAGGCGATCGATGCCAGTTGCCAGGCCATCCCCTTGTAGGCGCCGAACATGGTCGCCAGCACCAGGATGGCCACCATGAAGATGTCGTACGGCTGTATCGCGGAAGCTTCCATCTGGCCGTTCCCGAGGTCGGAGGTCGCAGCCGAGTATAGCTGGAAGACAGGGCAATGCGAAGGTCAGTAGCGACCAATATGAAGCCGCGACCGGTGGTCGCGCCGGAGTTTCCGCAAAGCGGCCGCTTTTCGCCCCGTGCGCGACCAACGGTCGCGGCTTCATAGATTACCTCCGCTAGCAATGCTTGCGGTACATTGGTCTTGGCCGAACGGGCCGGGTCGGATATACCACTCAACGTCATCCGTAGCTGAATTCGCAAGATTCAGCCGTGGCGCAAAGAACCGAATTCTTGCGAATTCGGCTACAAAATGGACCAGCACACAAAAGAGCTACCATCATGGCAAACTTCAAGACACACATCACGGTAAGCAGCCTGCTGGGGATCGGTTACGGGGGGGCGGCCTACGCGCTGTACGACGTGCCCATCCCGACTTGCATTCTGGCGGGGGGGCTGTGCGGCGTGTCGGGTATGTTGCCCGACCTGGACAGCGGGCCGGGCGTGCCGCTGCGAGAAAGCATGGCACTGGCCGCCGCGGTCGTGCCCATGATGCTAATCGATCGCTTCCAGCAGTTCGGCATGTCGCCCGAGTTGATCGTGCTGGCCGGCGCGCTCGTCTACCTGTTCATCCGCTTCGGCCTGGCCGCGCTGCTGAGGAAGTACACCGTCCACCGCGGCATGTTCCACAGCCTGCCGGCGGCGCTGATTTTCGGCGAGGTGGCCTTTCTGCTCGCCTCGGGCAGCGTCGAGCTTCGCATCTACAAGGCGGGCGGAGTGGCGCTGGGCTACCTTATACATCTGCTGTTGGACGAACTCTACAGCATCGAGTGGTCTCGGGGTCGGTTGCGCCTGAAGAAATCGTTCGGCACCGCCATGAAACTCTTCGGCCGCAACTGGTGGCCCAACATCACCACCTATGCCAAGTTGGCCGTCTTCACGTTCGTCGTGCTCAAGGAGCCCGGCTGGATGCAGCAGAACTACCAAGATCAGGTCCAGCAGCCCGTCGAGCAGACGGCCGCCAATGTGGTTGACCGGATTATGCGCTAATTGTCGCCTTTCGCTCCGCGAAAGAACGCCGCTTTCGCGGAGCGAAAGGCGACACTACTTACTCTCCAACAGCAGCGTGACCGGGCCGTCGTTGACCAGTTCGACATCCATGTGCTGGCGGAACCGACCGGTGGCCACCTCAATGCCCGCTCGGGCGACCACGTCGACGAAGACTTCGTAAAGTCGCTCGGCCAGTTCGGGCTTGGCGGCGGCCACGAAGCTGGGGCGACGGCCCTTGCGGCAATCGCCCAGTAGGGTGAACTGGCTGACCACCAGCATGGCGCCGCCCACGTCGCGAATCGCAAGGTTCATTTTCCCCTGGTCGTCCTCGAAGATACGCAGCCCGGCGATCTTCTCGGCCAGCCATCGGGCGTCGGCCTCGGTGTCTTCTTCGGCCACGCCCAGAAGTACGAGCAGACCGGTGCCGATCTGACCGCAAATGCTTCCGGAAACCGTTACCTGGGCACGGCCGACTCGTTGAATGCAAGCTCGCATGATGGGCCCACAATACTCGACCGCCGGCCGCCTGACAACCTCCCGTGTCCAAACGGCCCCGTGTCCAAAGGGGGCAATGCGGTGTAGAATGGGAATATGCAACAAGCACGACCACAAATAGCGCTGACGATGGGCGATCCGGCCGGAGTAGGACCGGAGATCATTGTCGGTTCGTGGATGGAAACCGTGATACACGAGTGGTGCCGGCCGCTGGTGGTGGGTCATCCCGAGGTGCTGCGTCGAGCAGTCGAACTCTGGCGCACCGGTCTGAAGGTGGTCGAGATCGACTCGCCCGACAAGGCTCGACCCGCGCCCGACGTGATTCCCTGCCTGTGTTGCGGCTCGGACGACGCCGTGCATGCCGCTCGGGGTAAGATCGACGCTCGTGGCGGTCAGGCCGCTTACGATGCGGTCGTTACCGCCACCCGGGCGGCGCTGGCCGGCGAAGTCGACGCTATCGTGACCGCGCCCTTGCATAAAGAGGCTCTGCATAGCGCGGGGCACAACTACCCGGGCCACACTGAACTGCTGGCCGAGATGTGCGGCGTAACCGACTTCGCCATGATGCTCTACATGGGGCCCGACGAACTGATTCAGTCGCCCGCCGGATTGGCCGTCGTGCACGTTACGCTGCACACGCCGATGAGAGACATCTTCGAGCAGATCACCGAAGATGCAATACTGGCAAAGGCGCGGCTGGCCGACCGCTTCATGAGCCGGATGAAAGGATCCCAACCGCGAATCGGTGTTTGTGCGTTGAATCCACACTCGGGCGAAGGCGGGCTGTTCGGCGTCGAGGAGCAGACCATCATCCGGCCGGCCGTCGAGCGTGGCGTGGCCGAGGGACTGCAATTGGAAGGCCCGTTTCCCACCGACACGTTAATGATTCGCGCGCGGGACGGCCAATTCGACGCCGTCGTGGCCATGTTTCACGATCAGGGACACATCGCCCTGAAGCTGCTGGGGATGCACCGCGCGGTGAACATTACCTTGGGACTGCCGATCGTGCGGACGAGCGTTGCCCACGGTACGGCTTTCGACATTGCCTGGAAGCGTCGCGTTGAAACGGGCAGCATGATCGAAGCGATCCGCGTGGCCAGCATCCTCGCGCTCGGCCGAAACCCTTAGGTGGCAAAGGACCGAGAGAACTGCCAACCCACAATCCCGCGCGCGACCACCGGTCGCGGCTTTATAGTATTTCCGACTTCCGACCTCACACCTCCGATTTTCAATGCCCCCCTGCCCTGCCCCGGATACCTGTTGGCTCTGGCTAATTCGACACGGCGCGACCGCCAACAATCACGCCCGACCGCCTCGTTTGCAGGGACAAGGCGTGGACGCCGAGCTGTCGGAGGAGGGAGATCGTCAAGCGCGGCAAACCGCCCAACTGTTTGCCGAGTGCGACGTGGATGCGATCTATTCGAGTCCCCTGCTCCGCGCCCGGCAAACGGCCCAACTCATCGCCGAACCGCATCAACTGGCAGTCCAAATGGTCGACGAACTGATCGAAGTAGATGTCGGTCAATGGGAAGGCCGACCGTGGGACGAGATCGAACGAGATTGGCCTGAAGCCTATCGGGCGTTCGTCGAGGATGCCGGCGTGAACCCCTACTTGGGCGGCGAGGCTCTGGCCGACGTCCAAGCCCGGGTTACGCCCGTCTTCGAGCGACTGCTGGCGGAAAACCTCGGCCGGCAGATAATCGTGATCGCCCACAGCGTCGTCAATCGGACCTATCTGGCTGGGCTGGTAGGCGCCTCGTTGGCCAAACATCGCGCAATGCCCCAGGATAACTGCGGCGTGAACCTGCTCCACCACCGCCGGGCCGGCACGAAGCTGGTCACCTTGAATTCAGTTGGGCATCTTTCTTGAGGGGCCAGAGGCCAGGGGCCAGAAGACGCCAGCGGATGGTGTCTTCCCAATCCAAAATCCCTCCCCCCTGCCCTACTCCTCCAGCCCCAGCTTTTCCAGATAGGCTTCGGTCCGATGGTCGACCTTGAGGTTGCCGGGATTATAGTCGAACCGGGTACGATCGATCGGTATGTTCAGATTGACGTCATACAACTGCATGATGACCAGCGGGCGGCTTTGCGGTCCGTCCGCCTCGTCGCCCTTTTGCGGCTGTTGGCGCCGATACTCGATCCGGTAAGGGAAAAGGTCCTGCTTGCCCAGGGAGACGATTACCTGATCGGGCAGATGGCTGGGCAATCTGCTCAAGTTAGGAGCCTTTCCTTGCTCGATTTCTTCCTTCTGATCGGGAAGCAGAGTGGCCAGCCTGTCGGGCTTCCATTGTCCACGGAGTTTCCAGACGGGCACCTGGGCAGCCTGCGTCTTGAGTTGGCCTTCCGTCTGGCTGTAGAAGTCGAAAACGCTGTTGAGGCCCCTTAGTAGTTTTGCGAGTCCTCCCATGCCAGGCCATTTATCCAGTCGCCCTGGTTGTGGAACTTCCCCTGTCTTCTCCATTGCTCGGCGCACCCTGACGACGTCGATACGGCTGAGCGTGACCTCGCCGAGGATCTTCCTGTAGACCCAGAGATCGCGGCCGTTGCACACTTGCACGAGCGTGCTGGCCTGATCGCCCAGTTGGATTTTCAGTTCCAGTCGCAGCAACGGGTTCGGCCCGGAACGCTGCTCGCGATATATGCCGGAGCCGAAGACCTTTTTTCCGAACAGATCGGCCTCGTGGCGAATGCTGGCGGAGATGGAGAACCGGCTTTCCAATGCGAGGATGGCGTCTTCCAACCGGCTTTGGGCCTTGGAGACGGGCGCCGCTGGCTTGGCATCGGTTGCGCTGGCGGTCTGGGATTGCGCACTGGCCGGAGCGAGAGCCAGGGCGGCTCCGATCATCCACAAGAGGGGGGAGATAGGTAATCTAGTGGCCATCTTAGGGGTTTTAACGGATTTTCCAAAGAAACGTGTTCTAACAGGCCGACCAATAAACGTCAGAGGGGATTGGTGCGCAAACCGCCCTCTCGCACAACGCACGAGTTGAAGGAGCGTGTTTCGTTGTCCCAGCGGACGCAAAACGCCGCCGCCGGCCGGGCGTTGTACTCGGGGCCCACTAAATCGTACCCGTTGGACGCAAAGTCCGCTACGTTGAATCCGGTTGTCTTATTGATTCTTGCATAGCTAATGCGCGACTCAAGGGGGTCCCGCCAGGGAACCGGGCTTCGCCCTGGATCATTGGCTATGCAAGGGTCAATAGTGCGACCAAAGCGGCAACAAGACGGAACGGTTCCGAAAGATCGTCAACTTCTACGATCTCTCGGGTCAGTAGTACAAAGCAAGGGAAATCACGCCGTCGCGCGACCAGGTGGACATTCTGGCGTGCGATTCGAGCGGTAGCTAGGGGGGAATATTCATGAAACTGGCGTATTCGGCCGCATTGCTGGCCCTGATTGTGGCTTCCGTGGGGTGCAGGGGACTAGTGCGAAAAAACTTGCCTCCCGCGCAAGTAATGATGGAACCCGGCCCCGGCGTCGGCGGCCCTGGACCCGGCGTGATGATGTATCAGCCGGCATCTCCAATGTCGAACCAGGCATCTCAAGTGGCGTTTGTCGGGCCGGACGGGATGAGTGTTCGCTGGGACATCTCCATGCCCGGCCAGTTCGACTCCGAACCGATGATCTGTCCCGGTCGGTACAACTTCCCTCAAGGGGCGATCTACCGGATGAAGCTGACCAACATACCGGCCAGGCCGGGTGTTGAACTGTATCCGACGCTCGAAGTGGGGACGGCATTGCCGCGAACCGCCGCGTTCCTGTCGCATAACGCCATTCCGGTGCAGTTCACCGAGGAAGACTTCGATCAGGTTCTTAGCGGCAACTTCGTCAGCAAGGTGATCTACCTGCCCGATCCGGAGTTCCAGGAATTGGCCCTGGCCGGCGTCGAGACGCTGGTTAGCACGCGGCTCGACCCGGGTGTGGATCCGATCGTCGAGGCTGACCGCCGCGGTTCGATCCTGGCGGTGGTGCGATTGGGTAATAAGGACCTGGAGATTCCCGGTGAGGATATGGGCCCCGGCCAGGATGTGGTGCCGGCCGGCTACAACCAACCAGGCGCCGCCCAGCCGAACGGAAATCCAGCGGCCATGATGCCGCGGGGCGCCATGACGCCGCGGGGCGCCATGACGCCGTTGGGAGCCCCGGCTGGTTCCGCGGGCATGGTTCCGATGAACTACATTTCGGGCGTAACCGGCCCGCAATACGGGATGCCGATGTGCGGCACGCCGATCGGTTTGCCCGGCCCTCCGCACATACCGTTGGGAATTCCGGCCGGATTGCAGAAGCACACGATCAAGAACCACACCTATCAGAGAATGCCTCGGCCGACGCGTAAAGTCAGGATCGACGTGAAGCAAACGCCCGGCTTCTCCTACCCCCGTCCGGCCAACCACGCTCTTATCTTGGAGTCGACGCGTGGCGCGTGTCGCCAGCCCTTGTGCGGCAGCGACTGCAACGGAGAAGGTTGCGGCTCGGCCGAGTGCAACTCCTGTTCGACACAGTGATATCCAACGTAGCGAATCGAAAATCCGTATCGTCACTGACTATCCACTAATCACAAGCCACTAATCCGCGACAATGGTCAACGCGCTCCGCTGCCAGAGAGGAGTAGGGAAGCTGCTCTGCTGGGAACGAGTTGCCGGTAGGATGGTGATGGTGTTGCTTCTGAGTTGTCTGTCGGCGGGCGTTTTGCCTGCTCAGCAACCGGAAGTGCATTATCTGCATCAAGGCGTTATGCCACCGGGAGCGATTGGCACAGTGCAACTCCAGCGGGGCGGACCATTGCCCGGATTCTTTCAGCCGGTCCAGATCAAGGCCCCTCGAGGGGCCTCGGTCTCGCTGGCAATCGAAGGCACCTTCGCCCAGCCGCAAAAGGCGCCGATTCGCGTCGGAATGCAGATTGGCCGGGTCTACCGGCTGCGGGTAATGGGCATTCCGCTAGCGTACGGCCGGGAGGTCTTTCCCACCATCGAGGTGATCGACCGGCTTTACACGCCGCCGGACCAGCAAGTCCGCTTCGCCATTCCGGTCGAGCTTGCGCTGGAAGACCTGCAAATGGCGCTACAGGGGAAGTTCGTCACGCGAGTGATTTACCTGGAGAACCCCAAGGCGGCCTTGCCCGTGCGAGAAGATCCTCAAGGTCAGGGTTGGTTCGAGGCGTCGCCGGGAAGAGATCCACTGGCGATGGCCGATGCCTTGGGCCGGCCGGTCGCCATTTTACGACTGGGAGCCCGGCTGCCCGACCACGTCTCGGGTCCCGACATGAGCTTCCTCTTCGGCTGCCCGCCGCTGGTTCTGTATCCACCGCGAGCCGCGAAAGCGCCGCCCGAAACAGCGCCACCCGAGACAGCGCCGCCCGAGGAACTGCCGCCCCCGGCTGCCGTGCCGAAAGAAACCGTGCCGCTGCGGGCCGTGCCGGAAGCGCCCGTGCCGGAAGCGCCCAAGGAGCAGGGATGACAAGCGCTGCCGTCGACAACTCGCGGGAGCCTTGGCCGCGCCTCTGGCGGATGGTCGTGATGGCGCTTTGCACCCTGATACTCTGCTCGTGTCGCGCGCCGAGGCCGAGCGATTCAATGTCGCGCGATCCAATATCGGGCGGTCCTTCCGCGCACCCCCCTGCCCTGCCCCCGCACGCCTTCACCGGCGCGCTGGCGCAACCTCAAGCCATCCAACCGTCGCCGAACGCGGGAGTCTGGTCGCCGCCGGGTATTACCGGACCGTGGCCGCGCGATGAGTACCTGGCCGACGGTGGCGACGCGGGCCTGCCCGCCGAAGTCGCGGCTAATTGGCGGGTAAATGGTCTGGAGCAGGAAGATACGATTGCCCATTTCGACACGCTCGACGGTCGCACGCTGATTGAGCCGAGCAATCGGGTTCACATCTACAGCCCGCGATTCGGAGCGGTCCGCCAGGTGGTTAGCCTGGTGCAGAACGAGCAGATGGACCGTTCGGCGGGCGTCTATTTGCCCACGGGCGTGGTGCGTGCCGACGATCTGCAAATTGCGGCCGCCAGCGCGCAAAACATCCAGGCGGATAGTCGGATCGCCTTGATGCCGCCGGCCAGTTGTCGCACCAAACAGGGTGACGGCGCGATG
>CAZDHN010000267.1:0-8421 GCA_964505115.1 uncultured Planctomycetaceae bacterium | reverse complement strand
ACTTGGCGACCCACCGCGAAACAGTTTTTCGATCAACGCCGTATGCGGAGGAAACCTCGCTGACCATCATCCCGCCGACCACCGCGAGTGCTGCTCGTTCCCGAACATCCGCCGTAAAATGCGTTCCTTCGCTCATGGGCGAAGGTTATCCACTCAACCGCGATTTCGGTCAATGCCAATGGGACATTTTTTATGGGACGGACCATACAGCCGGGCAATCCGCAGTCGCATCGAGCCGCTAAAGAAGTTCGCCCGACGACTCAAAGAATACCTCCCCGGCATCCTGTCCCACTGTCGCTGGCCGCTGCACACCAGCCTCCTGGAAGGCATCAATAACAAAATCAAAGTCATCAAACGAATGGCCTACGGCTTCCGAGACGACGAATACTTCTTCCTCAAAATCAGAGCAGCATTCCCCGGAATTCCCGGATGAACCTTTTTTTCTGGGGTTGAGGAATGATCGAGGCGGAACTTGGCGGGTGGATTTCCCGAGATTCTTAGATGAAGGATAGACCCGGTAACATGATGAACTCGATAAAGCAGTTCTGGCGGCACTGACGACGGCCGACCTGCAAGAGACGACCGTCTCCGGCCAAGCAGGCTCGGCTATCGGCCGCCAACCACGAGGTCCCGGACCTCAGCGCGGTCACGTCCGTCATCAACTACTTCGGCGAACCCGCAATGAGGCAATCCGGCGAGTTCAAGCCGCCAGTATCCCTGAAAAGGGCTCCTGGTGAGGTCCTTCAATCGTCTGGTGGGTTGCGTACATATTTGGACTAAGCGTATTCGCTGCGGGAGAGAGGAGCGATCGCATGGATAATGCGGGAACGGGGCGTCTGTAGTACGGTATCCCTGGGTTTCCGGCCCTTGGGGCTGGGGAGCCTTGCCGATTCGCTTCTTCGGATGACCGAACTTTGCCAACGCATGATCGGCGACTGAGGCCTCTCCGTGACGTAACGGTTAGACCGTGCTTGGCAGGAGTTCAATCACACGCCCGACATCCTCGGTCAGGTCCATCTTCATCACCCTGTCGATCAACGCATCAATCCGCTCATCGGGCGCACCTCGGGTGGCAAGGCCGATGAACTTCTCGCTCAGGCTTGATTGAAGCAACTTCGGCGGCAGGCCGAGTTCTATCGCGTCGATCTGCCCGTCAAGCGATCGCCCATCATTCAGAACCACTTCGATGACAGCCTTGCCGTACGGCAAGGCGGAGGACGCCACGACACTCGTCTTGCCAACCAGTTCGCGGATAACCGGATCCGAGACCATCTCGTCGCCAAAGTGTTCTTCCGTAACTTTGCCTTTTGTCAGGGCGACCGCGGCACAGAACGGTTGGCTGAACTTGCCCTCCAATCCGGTTTGGGGTTGTCCGATATTGGCTATATTCTTGGCTAGCGGCGCTACCTTGCATCGGATCGAGTTGACTTGGCTAAGGACGGGCCGGACTCGCTCACTCAAGGTCAAGGCACACTCGATGAGGGCGTGGGTTGAGTAGCAGGAGGCGTGGCGCTTGAAGACGATGCTGTCAACCTCCCAGGTCTCACCGAGCTTATCGATGAGCTTAGCCGGTTCATAGTCGTCGCTGAAGACCGAGGCGAATCCTCCGGAGCCACCAATAATGTCACTGGAACTGGTGAACTCTCGACCAGCCAGGACTGCAGCCATCAGCCCGCCAACAGCCACCTTTCCCGCATGGAGCGGTTTACACATGGTGCCGAACATTTGCCGCAACCCGGCCGCCTGGGTTCCGGCCGTTCCCAAGGCGTTGACGATGGCCTTCGTATCGAGTCCGAGAACGCTTGCCGCAGCCGCAGCGGCACCAAAATGACCTATCGTCGCCGTGGAGTGCCAGCCACGGTCGTAGTGGGTCGGCATCACGGCTGCACCGATTCGCGATTCCACTTCAACTCCGACCACGAATGCAGTCAGGAAATCCCGTCCCCTGATCTTTCTCCACTCCGATAGCGCCGTAATTGCCGGAAAGACCGTAATGCTGGGATGGCCGATCCAGCCCATGTGGACGTCGTCGTAATCGAGCACGTGTGAGGAGTAGCCGTTTAGAAGTGCTGCCGAGAAGATGTCCGTTTTTTCGCCGTGGCCGATGATGGTCGCTTGTGGTGGGCCGGAGAATTCCGACAATGCACCGTGCAGCAGAAGCGACGATCGATCTCGTGAACCGCCCAATGTGCACCCGATCCAATCCAGAAAAGCCAGCTTGGCCTTGATCACGGCCCTAGCGGGAAGGTCATCAAAGCGGGTTTCGTTTATGAAGGTAGCGATGGTTTGGGTTACGTTCATCTGTTCATTTCATGTCTGGAAATGCCCGGGCCAGCAGATTGCGAAGCTCATTGAGATCACTCCCCGCCTGTCTGCAGATCTCGCTGACGCGTGAGTAGCCGTAACGTTTCATCAGTTCCGTCAGCAGGGGAATAATGGTCTGAACGTTTTGGTTGTTGCGATGTGCGTCAACACTCAGTCCCTTCACACACTTGCGGTCAAGCAAGTCGGCTGCGCTCTGTAGCAGTTCCATGGACTCAAGCACGCCGCATACCACGATGTTCTGCCACACGTTCAGATCCAACTCACCGTGGTCCAGCGAGGCTTGGCACCCGGCATGGTTGCCCATGACCTTGAAGCACAGTTGAATTGCGTGCTCGGGAATTACAGGATTGACTTTGCCTGGCATGAAAGACGAACCCGGCTGGACGGCTGGCAGAACGATCTCGCCTAATCCCGCTTCGGGTCCCGAACTCATCAGCCTCAGGTCCTTACAGACCTTTATCAACCCGCGCGCCAACAGTTCCATTTCGCTGGAGACTCGCACCACGTCGTCCAGATTTTGGGCGGCATCGAAGAGGTTTTCACTCCTTCGGTAGCGAGAATCACCGGTCACCTCACAAAGGTCAGGGAGGACCGCCTCGAAGTACGCCGGCGGCACATCGCCGGCCCGCCCCACAATGGTTCCGCCAAGCGGGACCGCGTGCAGTGCGTCAACCGCCCGGCCAACGCAGCGGATGCCGCGTGTCAGAAACGCCGCATAGCCTCCCAGGAGGTCGCCAAAAGTAGTTGCCACCGCATCCTGCAAACACGTCCGCGCAATGCGCTGCTGCAACTGGTACTTGTCGGCTTTGGCATTGAAGCCGTCCACCAGGGCATCCAGCGTTTGCCTTAGTGCCGGCCATTGAAGGACCAGCGCGATATGGCATGCCGTCGGGTATACGTCGTTGGTCGATTGGTTCAAGTTGACGTGGTTGTTCGGATGGACCAGTCGATATTCACCACGTTTGCCGCCGAGCAATTCCTCGCCGAGGTTGGCCAACACTTCGTTGACGTTCATATTTGCGGACGTACCGCCGCCGCCGTGCAGATGGTGAATGGGAAACTGATCGTAGCGTTGCTCGTCAAGCACCTTCTGGCCGGCTTCCAGAATGGCATGGGCGACCGACTCGTCGAGTTGTCCGCTACGAAGATTAGCGGCAGCCGCGGCCTGCTTGACGTAGACCAGCCCCCGCACCAACAGCGGAAATTGGCCGATAGTGCGCTGCCCTTGGCCGGAAAAGTTGCTCACCGCGCGTTGCGTCTGGGCGCCATGGAGCACATGGGCGGGAACTTCGACCTCTCCCAACAGATCATGTTCAATGCGCATTGGGTTCGGGGATGACATGACCGTGGACTCCTCTTGGCTGAAATGGGCCGTCACTTATGCGTTGCCTCGAACCTTTTGGAACAGGTTGAGAAAGTTCTCTCCCAGGATGCCCTGTATGGCCGCATCGTCGTAACCGCGTGCGACCAGACCCTGAGTTAGGCAGGGCAGCCTGCCGGCATCTTCGAGACCTTTGGCAAAAGGAATCGTTGGATCGTCGACCGGCTGGTGTGGCCCGGCCACGCGCCTCGCGGAGATGATCATGTCCTCGGCGTGATCGCAATAATCCGGCCCGATTCCAACGTGTTCGGTGCCGGCGATTCCGGCGATGTGATCAACGTGATCCAACACGTGGTCGAGCGTTGGGTCCTTCTCGGCAACGAAGCGTCCCAAGAAGACCACTCCAATCATCCCGCCGTTTGAACTGATGCGTGCAATTTGTCTATCATCGAGGTTGCGATTATGGTCGCAGAGTGCCTTTGCATTGGAATGAGACGCCATGACCGGTGAATCGGACAGGTCCAACACGTCGTCCACGCCTTGCGGTGAAAGATGCGACAGATCGATGATGATACCCAGGCGGTTCAATTCCCGGACCAGCGCCCGGCCGAAATGCGACAGGCCCGAACCCGACGGCTCGGCCACGCCGTCCGCCGCCAGATTGCGATGATGCCAGGTCAGATTCATCACTCGAAGGCCGAGCCGATAGTAGCAGCGTAGCAGCCCCAGGTCGCTCTCAACCGCCTCCGCGCCTTCCAGACCGATAATCAAGCCGATCTTACCCTCGCGTCGCGCCTGCAAGATGTCTTTCGGTTCCAGTACCAATTGGAAACACCGCGGACTCTCGGCGATTTCCCGGTGGATCGCGTCGATCGTGAACAGGTAGTTCTGAACAGGGGTAGTCCGATATGGGTAAGGATCGGGACCGAACTTTGCAATCGTATTCAATACGACCGCGTTGACCGATCCGGCTTGCCAGCGCGACAGGTGGCGGCGCTCGAGCACGTGCGTTTCACCACGACCACGTAGACGGAGTACGTCCAAGTGTACGTCGCTATGCATGTCCACGACAAGCATCTCGCGATGGAGTTGCAGGGCGCGGTTCGCTTGAACCTCATTGGGTGGCACGGCAGTTCGGCTCCTCGTCGAGCGATCAACTCATTGATCACAGGTTCTCGCGGTCGTTCGATGGAATACCCGTCGTGGCGTCTGCCATTCGCAAAGCATTCATCGTGTAAACAGTCAGGCCGTCAAGCTTCCGTCCGTCGCCTGGCAAGAGCAGGCTGGCCACATAGCCGACGAGGACGCATGATCCGACACCTATGGGTGCGTAAAGATAGAAGTTGACGTCGGTCGCGTACTTGACAATCAGCAGCAACAACGTACCTGCCAGTGCGCCGATCAGCGCGCCGTTACCGTTCGCACGGCGCGTGAACACGGCCAACGCAAAGACGCCTGCCAGGCATCCGCCGAACATTCCCATAATCATGTTGAAATGGTCGACCAGCGAGCGGATCTCGATGGAGGCCAGCAACATGGCCGTGCCCGTGCCTACCACGCCAATCAGCACGACAAGCCATCGGGCGAGTTTCAAGTATACGTGATCGGCGATGTTTGGTCTGAATCGCCGGTGGAAGTCGTTAACGTACGCGGCGGCCATGCTGTTCATGCTGCTGTCCAGGGACGACATGGCAGCGGCGAACACACCCGCGATCACCAGGCCCGTAACCCCCACCGGCAACTGCTGCACGATGAAGATCGGAAAAATTTCATCGTTCATGCTGGCGGTTAGCATACCGGGGTGTGTTTTGTAGTAGGCATACAGTGCAACGCCCGTTCCCGAGAAGAGACACATGCCTGGAATGATCAACGCGACGTTGGTCCATATGCCGCGTGCTGCTTGTCGTTCGTCGCGCGTGGTCAGATAGCGCTGGACGACGGTTTGGTCCGACGTATATGGTATCAGGAACAAGAAGAATCCACCGAGCAGCATCACCCAAACGACCATTTCCGACGGGTTCCAAGCCCAGTTGAATACGGCAAACTTGCCGTCCGCCAAGCCGATCGACACGATATTGCCGATTCCGCCCACTTGACTGGCAATGACAAACAGGCAGCATGCCGCGCCGCCCAACAACACAAATACCTGTAACACGTCGGTCCAGATTACCGCCTCGATTCCGCCAAGCACGGTGTAGGCGGTGCAGAAGACACCCATAACGGCAATACAGACGTATATATTCATTCCGGTAACCGTCGACAGTGCGATGGCGGGCAGATACATCACTATGCCCATCCGGCCCACTTGAAACAGCATGAACGTGGCGCTGCCGTAGAGTCGGACAGACAAATTGAATCGCTTCTCAAGGTACTCGTAGGCCGTGGTGACGTTGAGCCGGCAGTAGAACGGCAGGTAGCAGAAGACCACGACCGGCGCCACGGCGATCATCATCAGGCTTGCCAATATCCGCACGCAGTTGGTCGAATAGACCACGGCGGGAATGGACATGAAGGTGATGGCGCTGAGTTGCGTGCCGTAGATGCTTAGGGCCGCCGCCCACCAGGGCACGCGGCGTCCGGCCAGGAAGAAGTCGTTCGTACTCTTCTCGCGTTTTGACATGTAGAAGCCAATCCCGACCAGCACTGCCAAGTAAGCGCAGAGGACAATCCAATTGACCAGGCCGAACGGCTTCAGTTCGCGGGTTGCCTTGGCCCGATATATCTTGGGGGAACGCCGGCCGGCGCTTCTCTCGCCACTGGGGATCACGCAACCGCCGCGCCACCATGTCGTAGGGACCGTCACGCGCGACGCGCCTGCCGGCATATGCCCCTGCCGGATCCACGTGTCGGTCAGCGTGTGGTAAGCCAGTATCCGGCTTGTGAAGCCGGGGTGCATGGCCGGGTCGGCGTTCGACGTCGGCTCATCAATACCGCCGAGAATCAGGATATGCGATTGCCCCAGCGGCAAGGCAGGCGTTGGGGCCGCGGCAACAGGACACGGCAGATCCGCGATCTGCTTCCATTTACCCTCCGCAACGCCCTTACCCGGCAGGTACCGATAAGCGTCGCTCAGATAGGGTTCTACCCGCTTTCGCTTGCCCCTTGAGTCGGCTTCCAAGCGGAATCCGCTGAAGAGGAAAAACGACCCGTCCTGCACGGCCGCGACCGCCAAATGCCGCTCGGGTCCCGGCCAAGGCTGCAACTCCCGCCATCTCCGCCGGCCGGATGGACGCGACAGGTCGAGCGCCCAGAAGTGGTGCAGTGATTTCGTGGCATCCGACTTCTCCAGCCCGCCGGCAACATAGATCGTCGTATCCAGCAGTGCGCCGCACGAGAACGCACACGGCCTTGGCAGAGGCGGCAATTGCGTCGTCTCGATTCGGTTGCCAGTCCAGGTGAGCATGAACACGTCGGCGTGGAATCGGTCCGCGTCACCTCCTCCCATGCAAATCACGCCATCCTTCGTCGTGACCGATATTCCGTATGCGAGCGGTCGCGGCAGTTTTTCAAGAACGGTTTTCCATTGACCGTCCGGCTCTTCCAGCACGAAGATCGTGTCGTACCAGACCTTCTCACCGTCTTCCCATGGTGGTTTGTCGGGAAAGTTGGCTCCGCCGGCGACGAGCAACGCGCCGCCCGTCGTGCCGGAAAACGGGCCGCCAAAGCCGATTGGATCGGGCAATGGCGGCAGCTCTTCCCAGCCGAGCAGCGATTGGCCCTGAACGGCTTGCGCGGCCAAGGTTGCATGGCAGGGGCTCCCGAACACCAGAAGCAGAACGAGGCCCGCGGTCGTCACGGTCTTGACCTGGCCGACACGACTCATGCTGGACTTTCTTCGGCTTCGATTTTGCCTGGGGCCTCATCGACACGCACCGATGAAGCGGCCAGCAACTCCCGCATTAGCGGATCCTCCAACAGCGTCAGGCGTTGGGAATCAGTCAACGGTCGATACGGTGCCGGCGCGTAGTTGCCGGGAATTCCTCGGGCATTCAGCATTGCGGTGAAGGTGGGCATTCCGGAGACTCGCAGCAGCAATTCGATCAGCCCCGTCAGGCGTTGCTGGCAGGCGGCCGCCCGATCCCAATCGCCAACGTCCGCGGCCCGACCGATTTCCACGGTCCAGGCGGGGGCCATCGCGAAGCTGCCGTCGAGGTGTTCGGTAATCCCTTCCCGGATAAGCACGTCGATCTCCGTCGGCCGAGCCACGATCACCCGGAATCGGTCGCCGATCCGGCCGATCAACTCTCGGGCGAAGTCCAGATCGACCGAGCACTTGATACCCACGATGTTTGGATGCTCGGCCACGCGCTCGACGGTGGCCACCTCAAGTTGCGATCTTGTCCGCGGTGGCAAGTGGTACAGGTACAGCGGCCAGCGCGATAGGTCGGCCAGAGCCATGTAGTAATCGACCAGTTCCTCCTGGTTGAACAGCGCGAAGTACGGCGTCAAGACCACCACGCCGTCGACCCGATGCCTGTTGACCAGCTCGATGCGGTCGCGCGTGCGGACGAAGCTGGTGTCGCCCACTCCGATCATCACTTCGCCTCGACCGGCGGAGAACTCCGCCGCCGCTTCCACCAGTTGCTCGTAGGTCCGGTCGCCCAGAAGTTGCATCTGCCCCATGGTGCCGGCAACCAGCACGCTATCGATACCGGCTTGCCACTGGTCTTCCAGGTGCGCCTCGAGCCCCGGCAGATGTAGCTTCCCATCATCGGTAAGAGGTGTGCCTATCGCGGTAATGAAACTCGATCTTGTCATGTTGCTCTCGTTGTGGG
>CAZDHN010000266.1:0-8434 GCA_964505115.1 uncultured Planctomycetaceae bacterium | reverse complement strand
ACCGCTATCGTGCTAGCAAAAAAAACAACCCGCGGAAAATCGGGCTTGCCCGCCGTTGAGATCAGGGGGGGGGAACTGACAATCCATAGACCCCAAAAACCTATCCCGACACTGTCAGATAGATTCTCCAGAGCACTCTGACGGCCATGAAGATGACAACCAGCAGACCGATGACTCCCAGAACGTTGATTTTCCAGGAGTTGCGCCTCTCGCCCATGATGTCTTTCTGGTTGGCCAGCCAGAGCAGGGCCAGGGCCATTAGCGGGTTTCCCAGCACGGTTAGCGCTTGGCCGAAGATGATTAGGTTGATCGGCTTCTGGCCGCTTTGTAGCGCCAAGAGCGCGACGATCATGCCCACCAGCATGACGACGACCGTGAAGATTCTCGGCATTCGGTCGCTCAGTCGGGCCGGCTGGCCGATACCGTCGGAGAGGATTGCCCCGCCGATCATGGCGTTGATGAGGAAAGGGTTCATGGCAACAGCCACCAGCCCGATACAAAACACCCAATAGGCACTGGGCCCCAAGAGCGGTCTAAGCGAGGTGGCGAGCGTTCCGATGTTATCGGCCGGTTGGCCGAAGATGACAGTGGCGGCCGTAATCATAATGACCAAGCTGACACCGGTGAGCACGCAGACGCCGATAATGGAATCGCCCACGCTGCCCTTGTAATCGTCGATGGTCCAATTCTTCTCGCGAACAAGGTTTCCTTGGAAGAAGGCGCCCGCCACGGAGAAAGTGGTGCCCAGCAGCGCGGCTATCAGTAGCATTGGATCGACGATCTTGCCGTCGACAATGTGTGGTGCCTTGAACTCGAAGCCCTCGGGCATTTGGGGGACGAACCCTTGCAGGATGGCTAATACGTCCGGCTGCGCGGCCAGGAGGTTGAACAGGAAGCAGAGCAGAATGAGGCCGACCATGAACTTCATCATCCGCTCCAGGGCCTTATAAATGTGCTGAGCAGTGAAGAGGAAGATGATGATCACGCCGTTGAAGGCAATCAGGATTGTGGGCACGATCCAGCCAGGAGCGCCCTCCGGCATGAATGCCCGGGCCGCCGCCACCACGGCCAGGTTGTTGGAAAACTGGAAGGCCCCGCAAATCAGACAGAGCGTCAGCCCTACCAGCGCGGCGGCCGGGCGTCCCAGTCGCTGTGCGATGAGCGTACAGGGAGTAGCGCCGCCGACCACGCCGATCCGCGCGCCCATCGTGAGGAACACGCCCATCATCAGGCCGGTAAACAATAGAAGCCAAAGCAAATCGTAGCCGTAGGTGGCACCGACATTTGAACTAATCAAAAGGCTGCCCGGGCCGAAAACAACACAGGCTGTAATCAGGGCGGGACCAATGGACTTCCACCAGGGCGGACGTTTCGACTGCGATTGGCTTTCGGACACTGACTTACTCCTGTATTTCGGGTAACAAAACAGCGGGGGGACTGTCCCCTTCGGCGCCACGGAAGGGGACAGGTCCATGTTTTCGGCCAACGGTGGACCAACAAATACGTCCATCGGCCGAAAAATGGACCAGTCCCCCAACTGGCCGAGAAAGGCTACAGTTTGGCCGAAAGAGCCCGAGTTGTCAATCACCCGGCGAACGAGCCGCATCCTGGTTGGACATCGCCACTTTCGGGATGGGTGCCATGCGCAAATGCCTGCCCCCACTGGGCTTGCCCCAGTGGCAACAAGGTTTGCAGACTAGAAACGTCAGTCCTGCCCTTCTGTCCCGCTTCCGCCTTTGGCGGAGGCGGGATATGGCACGAGCGCGGGGGTGTAGTTTTCAAACGCTAGTCCACCGGGGCAAGCCCGGTGGCGTCATCTCGACGCCATCAAAGTTCCGACTTCACAACGGCGTGGGGGCCGGCGAGGGTTGGTTTGCGCTCGACGAGGCTGCGCTGCCACTGGACGCCGAGCATGAGGACGTTGATCCCCGAGCCGATACCCAGCAGGGCGACGCGGTCGTTCTTGTTGACCAGGCCCTTTTCGATTCCGAGCGCGGCGGCCGTGGGCAGGGCCACGGAGCCGGTGTTGCCCAAAAACTCGACGGTCGGGTAGTCGATGGCCGGGTTGAGCCCGAGCGATTCAAACAGTAGCCGGCTGTGTGCCCGACCTACCTGATGGCAGAAGGTGCGGTCGATCTCGTCGGCATCCCAACCGACCGTGTCGAGGAAGTTGGTAAAGGCCGCCCGGGCGGCCTCGATGCCTTCGCGCATCAGCGCCGCCGAATCGGTGTGCATGACCGGCTGCATGTCGGTGCCGGCGGCGTCCTGCTGGTCGCTTCGGCAGAGGTGGCAGAAGTCGGTGTTCGAGTAGGCCGTGCCGCCGACGAGCCGGTTTTCCGTGCGGCTCAACTCTCGATCGGTCAACAGGACGGCGGCGCTGCCGGAGCCGATGGTCAGCGAGGCGACGGCCATTTTGATGTCGTTGCGGCTGAGCGACTGGTCGGCGTTAAGCTGCTTGATGGTTGTTTCGACCAGCGACCGGCTGCTCTCGGTTCCGACGACCAGCCCGGCTCGGATTTGGCCCAACTCGATCATGTTGGCCACTTGGACCATGCCGTCCAGCAGTCCGAGGCAAGCGTTCGAGACGTCGTAGATCATGCAATCGCGCGAGAGCCCCAGCCCGTGATGAACGCCGGACGCGGTTGCCGGTTCGAGATAGTCGCGGCAGACCGACCCATGCACGAGCGCGCCAATTTCCGCCTTGTCGATTTGGGCCAGCCGGATGACCTTCTCGGCCGTCTCGATGCTCTTCTGGCCGGGCAACGTGCCGGGTGGCCAGAACAGGCGCCGGTTGATGCCGGTCATCAATTCCAGGCGACCCTCGGGCAATCGCAATCGTTCATAGAGCGGGGCCAGCCAGATCTCGATCTGTTCCGAGGAGACAACCTCCTCGGGCAGAGTGTACGAGAGTGCCTCGACACAGACGTTCCGGTACTGATATTGCAGTTGCACTGGCACTCCGAAATTGGCTGGAATCTTCCGGCTTGATTCAGACCGACGCGTCTGTTGGTAGCATGCGACAGTTCGTGTTAGCCCCGTCGCTTGCGACCGGAAAATGAGATGGCGTCCGCTGGCTTACCCGTCGCAGGCGACGGGGCTAACACGGATTGTCACGGCTCAATTGTAACCCGAAGCGTAAGCGAGGGACGCTCTGCGGATTCTCTCGGATTTGGTTTGGCACTTGCCGCGACGCACTGTCCCATCGTACATGTTACGCGTGGAATACCGAACTCGTTTGGCGGCCCTCGCTTACGCTTCGGGTTACGATCAAGTGCCGAATCTTTCGGCCGCAAGAAGCGCTTCAACCTACCGAATTCATGGCCCGGGGTAAAGTAGCCCGACCGATGTTGGGCAACACCCGCGAAATCGGGGTTCGGCGGCCGTTTTTTAGCGAGTGGCTTCAGATTTCCGGGTTCCGACCTCCAATTTCCTTTCGTAGAACCACGCTGCCAGCAGTGCTATCACCACACCATGTTGTGTCCGGTTGTAACGATCAATCAAAATATAGGGGCATGCTTGCCAGGTTAGCATTGGATTAGTAGACTTCGCGACATCTTGCATCTCAACTTTGGGTGACTCACCCAAGTTTCGGAAGGAGTGTCGAGGACAACGATAGGGATATCGTCGCAGCGGAGTCAGGTCGCGTTCGTACCGGCCGCTGGGAGTCGCTTGTAGGCCGGCGTCAGGGATAGACCTGCCGGGCCGACACTCGATCGCGCAGCTTGCCTGTATCGTTCATCGATTGGGCCAATTGTCGCCCCAGCCGGCTCGCTTGCTTCTCTTGCGGCATTCCCGCCTATCTCGTCTTTCCGACGGCTGTTCGGTATTTCGCCGAGCGGACACATGAGGTGTCTTTTAGTATGGCCGAAGCCGCAACCAAACGGAACGGTTGCGAAAGATCGTCGAGTTTTTGACGATGTTCGCGGTCGGCAATACGGAAATGGAGTGCAAGATGGATTCTAAGCCGTTGATTGGGTTGAACATTGATCATCGTTCCGCCCGCAAGGATTCGCCCGCTTTCAATTATCTTTCCGCGGGCTACGCCGATTCACTAATGAAGGCCGGCGCGATTCCCGTCATGCTTCCCCTGCTCGATGACGAGGCCGACCTGAACCGGGTTCTCGACATGCTGGACGGGATGGTGCTGGTTGGCGGAGCCGACCTCGACCCGCGTCGCGATGGATTCATGCTGCATCCGTCGGTTCGGCTTTTGGACCCGCGCCGCGAGGATTTCGACCGGATGCTGGCGGCCAATGTTGTGCGGCGGCGGATGCCCGTCTTCGGCATCGGCGTGGGGATGCAATTGCTGAACGTAGCCCTGGGTGGGAACCTTTTCCTGCACATTCCCGAAGATATGCCCCGGGCACTGCCGCACGCCGATTCGATGGACCCCGCTCATCGGCACGCTCTGGACGTCGTCGAGGGTTCGCTGATGGAGCGGATTTACGGCGAGGGAGAGATTCGCGTCAACAGCATGCATCACATGGCGATCGACGAGTTGGCCGGCGGCTTCACCGTCACCGCCCGATGCCCCGACCGCGTTGTCGAGGCGATCGAAAGCACCTCGGAGGATTGGTTTGCCTTCGGAACCCAGTTCCATCCGGAGGATCCGTCGGCATCGGCGCTCGACTTGCGGATCTTCGAGGAGTTTGTCGACGGCGTGACCGGCCGCGTCAGCGAAGTGCGGATGGTCGCCTAAAACTGGCGTCTGCCCTCGGCTCTCCAATTTCCGCTTTGGGTAATCTCCGACCCCACCGCGCATCATGGTAAAGTATCATCGCTTTGATACGCCGCACGCGGCCGACTTTCGTCGCTACGCGATCGGCGTCTTGGTTCCATCGGCATGTGACCGGATAAACGCCGCCCTGATCGGCGTGACCGGCGCCGGTATCGATCCGCAAGTGGAAGTCGTTGGGTTCGCCAGCGAACCACTATCAACGGAAACCACCGGCATATACCGTCAACTTTCGGGCGAATCGGGAGCAGGGGGCGGATCGCGGTCGCCAGAGTTGATTGTCAGGCTGCGGAGCCAACTGGCCGAAGTCGAGACGTTGCTGGTCAACCAGTTGCCCGTTCAGACGGGCCTGGCTCAGAGTCGCGTGCTGGCCGTCGGCGTACACGATCCGGCACTTTGGGCAACGATGGATAACTCGTCGCCCGGCTTCCTGGGGCTCTGCGACGCAGCCCAATTGGCCGAGTCGACCGGTCTGAACGTCATCGACGGCTTCGCCGCTCGCGATCTGGCACAAGGCGGCCAAGGTGGTCCGCTTACCGCGCTGGCCGAGTGGATTCTACTCAACGATCCCGACCGTTGCCGCCTGCTGTTGGACCTGGGCCGCACAACCCGGCTAACCTACTTGCCCGCCGGACGCGGCCGGGACGCAACCGAACGGATCCTCTCCTTCGAGGTAGGGCCGGGCATGCGACTGTTGGACCTGATAACCCGACGGCTGACCGGCGGCGAGCACGATTTCGATCGGGGCGGTCGGCTGGCGGTGCAGGGACGGCGTATCGACGAACTGCTCGACCATTGGTTGGCCGATCCGTATTTCGAGCGGTCAATCCCGCGATGGCACCCACGTGGCGTTCGCCCTCAACGATTCCTGGCAAACGCCCTGCAAATGGCCGTCGATTCCGGCTGGTCGGTTCGCGACCTGCTCTGTACGGCAACGCATTTCGTGGCCGAAACGATTGGTCGGGCCGTACGCCGTCGGCTGCCCGACGACGCGCCCATCGACCAGGCCCTTCTGATGGGTGGCGGTCAGCATAACGGCATGCTCTTGCGAGAAATAGCCGCCCGGCTGGAAGGTATCGAGTTGGCGCGGATCGACGAAACGGGCATTTCCGGAGACGTTTTGGGGCCGGCGTCGATCGGCGTGTTGGCCATGCTGCATTTAGATCAGGTCCCGGCGAACCGGCCGGCCGTTACCGGTGCCGACATATCTCGCGTCCTCGGCCGACTCACGCCCGGTTCGCCCTTGAATTGGCAGCGTCTGCTCCGCCAGTTAACCGGCAGCCCAACCTCGGTCCGTCCGTTGCGCAACGCGCTCTAAAAAGCCCGTTGAAAAAGGGTGCCACTGCTGGCTTGTCCAGCAGTGCAAAGCGAAAGCTCCGGCAAGGACACTGCTGGTCAAGCCAGCAGTGGCACCCCAAATCGCATCGTTTCTCCGTAACCCCCAGCGCGACCAACGGTCGCGGCTTTATAGAATGGATATGCGGTGTGTAAAACAGGATAAACTGGGGAAGGTGCGGAAAGATTGCCGATAACGTAGAACGTGCCACGGAGGGTTGGACTTCAGCCGGTGTTGTTTATCTATATATTCCGGTTGTACTGTAGCGCCTAGTTTGACACGAGCACAGATGTCCGATTCCCCGATAAGTCTCACATCACCGCGATATTTGCTGTTCTCCGAGTGGAGCGAACGCCGCGAGGGGGGGCGTTGGCGGTTTGTAATCCGTGCCAATGACGGGCCGGAAGAGTTCGAGGCCAGCGACGTCGATCCGGATGTACGGGGACAGCGGCTCGAACTCCTGCCGGTCGTGCTCGGGCTGGAGGCGCTCGACCAGCCTTCCAGGGTTACGCTAATGACGCCCAGCGCTTACGTACGCGAGGGGATCGCTCGCGGAATCCACGAGTGGAGCAGCAACGGCTGGCGGTGGGAACGTTTTGGCAAGATGGTGCCGGTTAAGAATCTCGACCTGTGGCAGCGGGTGGATCGGGCGATGCAAATCCATCGGGTGGAATGTCGCACCTGGCGGTTCGATCCACCCGAGCGACCCACGCCCGTCTACGGAAGGATAGTTCGAGAAGGTGGCGGCCGGGTAATACGCTTTGTGGGTCGCCGGCGGTTGAAATCCGGGGTGGCACGGCTGCTGTTGGGTAGTTGCAGGGGGCTGTTGCGGGGCATCGGCAGGTGGCGACGGGGTATGTTCGGCAAGTCCGCGGCCCTGGTGCCTTCGCCGTAATCTGGGTAGATTATAACAGCATAGGTAATTGCGCAGGAATTGAGTCTCAAGGAGGTTTGCGTGCGAACGACTGCTGCACTTCAGAACATCGGACAACTGGTTGAGGGCAGACACGAGAATCCATTCGAGCTGTTAGGACCACACGAGGTGACGGACGCGGGACGCCGAGCGTTGGCGGTTCGGGCGTTCTTGCCGCAGTCGGAACAGGCTTGGGTAGTTGACGCGGCCCACGTGGCCCCACCCCGGCCCATGCGGCGGATTCATCCGGCCGGCGTATTCGAGGCGATCTGTCCTTGGCCCGAAAACGGCGAGCCGGAGCGCTACATGCTACGCGTGGCCGAGGAGGGCGGAGAGAAGAACATTATGCACGATCCCTACGCATTCCCGCATCTCTTGACTGATTACGACCTTCACCTGCTCAACGAAGGTACGCACTGGAACTGCTACAACAAGCTGGGCGCGCAGCTTCGCACGATCGACGGCGTGGAGGGCGTGAATTTTGCGGTTTGGGCGCCCAACGCCACCAGCGTGAGCCTGGTCGGCGACTTCAATGCTTGGGACGGCCGGCGTCATCCCATGCGCAAGCACATCCCCAGCGGGTTCTGGGAGTTGTTTGTTCCCGGCCTGAGCGAAGGCACGATCTACAAGTACCAGATCCGGCATCACGACCACGTTTGCGAGAAGGCCGATCCGTTCGGATTTGCCGCCGAGGTGCCACCACAGAACGCCTCCAGGGTCGCGGATCTCAACCGGCATCATTGGCACGACGTCGATTGGATGGCCCACCGCCGCGAAACCGAATGGCTGCACGAGCCGTTGTCGTTCTACGAAGTCCACTTGGGTAGTTGGAAGCGGCCAGGTGACGATCCACAGCGCTGGCTCGGCTATCGCGAACTGGCCCATCAACTGGTCGACTACGTCAAGGAGATGGGCTACACGCATCTGGAGTTGCTGCCGGTAAGCGAGCATCCGCTGTCGGCCAGTTGGGGTTATCAGACGGTGGGCTACTACGCCGCCACCAGTCGTTTCGGCTCGCCCCAGGATTTCATGTACTTCGTCGACCTCTGTCACCAGAACGACATCGGCGTGCTGTTGGACTGGGTGCCGGCCCATTTCCCGCGCGACGGACACGGCCTGCGGCGTTTCGACGGAACCGCGCTTTACGAACACGCCGACCCGCGACAGGGCGAGCACCGCGACTGGGGTACGCAGATTTTCAATTACGGGCGGCACGAGGTCTGCAATTACCTGATCTCCAACGCCCTGTTCTGGATGGACAAGTATCACATCGACGGGATCCGCGTGGATGCCGTGGCCTCGCTACTCTACCTGGACTACAGCCGCGAGGACGGCGATTGGATTCCCAACGAGTTCGGTGGCCGGGAGAATCTTGCCGCCATCTCGTTCCTGAAGACGCTCAACGAGCAGTGCCACCTGCAACACCCGGGCGTGCTGACGGTCGCCGAGG
>CAZDHN010000265.1:0-8442 GCA_964505115.1 uncultured Planctomycetaceae bacterium | reverse complement strand
TGACTTTTGTTATCAAGGGGAGGCCTTTTATGAGGGGTTAGGGTTGAGGGGCGAGAGTTAATGGTTGGTAGTTGGTAGTTGATAGATTTTTCCGTAGCTGGATTCGCAAGAATTCAGCCGTGATGCAAAGTACCGAATTCTTGCGAATCCGGCTACGGAAATTGAACCGAATTCTTGCGAATCCGGCTACGAAGACTGCCGAGTTACGTTCGCATTTCGATCGGTTTGTTTCTTAGGTAATAGTGGCACAGGGCGATGGCCAGGGCGTCGGCTACGTCGGCCGGCTCGGGCACGGCGGCCAGCCCCAGCTCGCGACGCACGGCGTCTTGCACCTGGGCCTTGCCGGCCCGACCGGAGCCGGTCAGTATCTTCTTAACCTGCGTTGCCGCGTAGTGCGTAACCGGCACGTCGGCCTGGGCTGCCGCCAGGCAGATGACGCCCCGAGCGTGCCCCATCAGGATGGCCGTCCTGGGTCGCTTGTAGTGCGAGTAAAGTTCCTCGACCGCCATGGCAGTGGGCTGCAAGGCGGCAATCACGTCGGCCACGCCCTCGTGGATTTCGGCCACCCGGTGCGTGAGCGAGCCACGCGACCGGCCGCGCACGACTCCCGCCTCGCACAGCTTCAGCCCGGCCTCGGTAACTTCCAGCACCCCGTAGCCGGTAATGTTCAACCCCGGATCGATCCCCAGGATGCGGTCATTCATTCTTGATTCAGCATTCCTTGTTCGATATTCACCGCTTGTTAGCCCCGTCGCCCGCGACGGGCTAACTTGTAGCTGGATTCGCAAGAATTCAGCCGGTGAGCGTGAGTCCGTCTGAATTCTTGCGAATTCAGCTACATGTGATTTCCGAATTCTTGCGAATCCGGCTACATTTCACGCTAACCGCTACTGAACGCTCCACTCGGTTCCGCCGGGACGGTCTTCGAGCACGACGCCCAGTTCGGCCAGCGAGTCGCGGATCGTGTCGGCCATGGCGAAGTCCTTGTTCTTCCGGGCGTCGGTCCGCATCCGCACCAGCAGGTCCAGCAGCTTGCCGGTCAGGGCGTCGTCGCCGGCCGAGGCAGCTTGCGGCGGCTCGCGGAACAGCCCCAACGCGGCCGACAACTCGCCAAGCGCCACCGCACCGGTTGTCAGAGCCTCGACCTTGGCCGTGTCCCGGCCGGTCACATCCGGCTTGGCGCCGGCTTCGAGCTTTTCCTCGTCGACGAACTTGTTGAGCCGGCGGACCAACTCGAACAGATCACCGATGGCGCCGCCCGTGTTGAAGTCGTCGTCCATCGCTTCGAGGAACCGGTTGCGGTGCTCGACGACCTCGGCCAGCAGCTTGCTCTTGCCGGCATCGATTTCACCATCGGCCCGTGCTTGGGGTATTTTAAGCTCGTAGAAGCCGCGGCCGGTGACGCGCTCGAAGCGCTTGAAGAAACGGTAGAAGGCGTCCAGGCCGGTCTCTACCTGATGGATTCGCTCTTCGCTGAAGTCGATCGGTCGGCGGTAGTGGGTCGAGAGCAGGAAGAAGCGGATCGTCTCCGCCTGGAAGCGCTCGAGCAGTTCGCTGAACGCGCTGGAACCCTTCGACTTGCTGATCTTGCCGGCTTCCTGCGACTCGACGTCGGCGGCGTCGTCTTCGGTGGCGGCCGCTCGGGTTTGTCGGCCGCCCACCTTGCCGATCTCGTCGGAGGCCTGCATCAGGCCGTTGTGCATCCAGTACTTGGCCATCGGCTTGCCGTGGCACGATTCGCTTTGTGCGATTTCGTTTTCGTGATGCGGGAAGATCAGGTCGAGCCCGCCGCCGTGGATGTCGAACGTCTTGCCCAAAATCCGCCGGCTCATTGCCGAGCATTCGATATGCCAGCCGGGTCGTCCGGGTCCCCAAGGGCTCTCCCAGGCGGGTTCGCCCGGCTTGGCCGACTTCCACAAGGCGAAGTCGGCGCTTGCCCGTTTCCGCTCGGCCGCCCCGCCGCCGTCGCCTTGCATGGCATCGACCGGCCGGCCGCTGAGCTTTCCGTAGCCGTCGGCCTTGCTCACCTCGAAGTAGACGTCGCCGGCCGACTCGTAGGCGAAGCCCTTCTTCACCAGCGTCTCGGTGAACTTGATGATCTCGTCGATGTTGTCGGTCGCCAGCGGGAAGTGGTCGACCGAATCGACACCCATCGCCCGCATGTTGTTCATGTAGTCGTCGGTCATCCGGCTGGCCAGTTCCTTCATCGAGAGGCCCTGGGCGGCCGACTCGGCGATCAGCTTGTCGTCGACGTCGGTGATGTTGATCACGAACGTGACTTCATAGCCGGAGTAGGACAGGTAGCGTTTGATCGTGTCGAAGATGACCGGCCCGACCATGTGCCCGATATGGCTCGGCTTGTAGACGGTCGGCCCGCACAGATAGATGCCAACCTTGCCGGCCTTGATCGGCTCGAAGGGTTCTTTGGTTCTCGACAGCGTGTTGTAGATTCGAAGCATGATAGTTGGTAGTTGATGGTTGATAGTTGCAGTACGTACTCATCACGCTCCGCGTGATGAACGTCCATCACGCGGAGCGTGATGAGTACATGTCCGCCTAACTTGGCATTAACAGCACCACGCATTGGGCGGCGATTGCTTCTTCTTGGCCGATCGGGCCGATGCCTTCGCCGGTTTTGGCCTTCAGGCCGATGCAATCGGGCGGAAGATCGAGGATTTCGGCCAGCCGACCGCATATCGCCTGGTGGTGCGGCGCCAGCTTCGGCCGCTGGGCGAACACGATGCAGTCGATGTTGCCGATCCGCCGGCCGGCCCCTGCAACGGCGGCCAGAGCCTGGCGGAGCATCTCGGCCGAATCGCGGTCGCGGTTGGCCGGATCGGTGTCGGGAAACATCCGGCCGATATCGCCCAACGCCGCGGCACCCAACAGTGCGTCGGTAATGGCGTGCAGCAGCACGTCGGCGTCGCTATGGCCGAGCAACTGCCGATCATGCGGGATATCAATACCACCCAACCGCAACGGGCCGCCGGGCCCCAAGCGATGTGTGTCGTGTCCGATTCCGACGCGCGGGCCGTCCGTGATTACACCTCGTTGGTAGTGGGTATAGGGTAGTTGATAGTGGGTAGTGGGTAGTGGATAGTGGGTAGTGGGTAGTGATGGGCTGCGTCGCCCCGGGACGATTGTCACCCGGCAAGAACCGTCCACTCCCAACACTATCAACTACCTACTATCAACTACACTATACCGGGATGCTGCTGGCCGGACAACGTGAATGTGCCGCCTAGCGGCTCTTCTCCCGGCCGAAGCATACCAGGCACATGTCGTCGGCTTGGGGGCGGCTGCCGACGAACCGCTTGACGTCGTCAAGTATCTGACGCCCCAGCGAGGCGACGCCGAAGACGGTCGAATCGAGTTGCGTCCGCAACCGCCCGTGGCCGTAGAGTTCACGGTCGTTGTCCATCGCTTCGGTGATGCCGTCGGTATAGAGCGTGAGGCTCTCGCCCGCCTGAAGCGTTATATTACACTGCCCATAGGAAGAATCGTCCAGTACTCCCAGCGGCAGCCCGCTTTCAGCCTGGCCGATCGCTTCGACGGCGGCCGGCCCGCGTCGCAGGAGCGGGGCCATGTGCCCCGCATTGACGACGGTCACCTCGTGCCCAATTGGATCGAGCACGACCAGCAGGGCGGTCACGAAGCGGTCCTCCCAACGGTTCTCGCAGAAGACCGTATTCAGCCGGCTCATTGCTTCGGCCGGAGTGGGTTGGCTGACCAGGCAGTATCGAATTTCGGCCGAGAGCCGGCCGACCAACAGGGCCGCCGCGATCCCCTTGCCCGACACATCGGCCAAAACCACGGCCAGGCGTCCGTCGGGCAGGGGCACGTAGTCGAAGTAATCGCCGCCAAGCTGGTTGGCCGGATCGTAGAAATCGAAGAACCCGTAGCCTTCGAGTTCCGGCGGGGCGGCGGGCAGGAATCCCTGCTGCACTTCGTGCGCGACGGCCAGTTCTCGCTCCAAGGCCCGCTCGCGGAGCGCCGCTTCGTGCAACTGGGCGTTCTCCACGGCGAAGGCCACCTGGGAAGCCACCGAGGCCAGCACGTCGAGGTCGTCTCGGTTGAATCGGTTCCGCTGGTCGAGCGCGTCGATTTGAATCACGCCCAGCGAGTCGCCTTCGCTACCGACCAGCGGCGCGCACATCATCGAGCGGATGTGGAAATCGACGATGCTCTCGGCCATGTCGAAGCGGGAATCGTTGGCCGCGTCGGCCGAGAGGATGGCTTCCTTGGACTCCATCACCTCGTTGACGATGGTGCGGCTGATTCGGATCGTCTCGGTCTCCTCACCGCGGCGGTGCTTGACCGCCTTGGGGATCAAGCGGCCGGAGTCGGGCGCTTTGAGCACGATGAACCCTCGGTCGGCCTGTACGAAGATGGAGAACAGCCCGTCGAGCAACTTGGGCAACACTTCCCCCAACCCGACCGCCTTACCCAGCGTCTGGCTGATCTTGACCAGCGCTTTCAGCTTGGCCTCGGCATTGACCGCCAGCCCCAGACCGGTCGAGCCGGAGGTAACCTCCAACTTCGACATGACCGTCGAGTGGGAAGTGGTCTTCTCGTCGTCGCCAACTATGACCGCCGCTTCGTCGCCGTCGGTCGGTCCGTCGAGATCGGCCGCCCTTGGCGGCGACCCCTTGTGGAAAGCGAAGACCACGTCGCAGATCCGCAGTCGGTCGTTCTCGATAAGCTTGCGGCGTTCGGTGACGAGCTTCTCGTTGAGAAAAGTGCCGTTGCGGCTCTGCGCGTCCTCGACGTAATAGTCGCCGTCGCTTTTGGAGATTCGGGCATGCCGGCGGCTGATAGCCCCGACTTCCAGCACGATATCGCAACCCGGATGCCTACCCAAAACGGCCGACTCCCGCTCCAAGGGGAACAGTCGTCCGGGTTCCAGCCCCGTCAACACCCGCAGTACGGCCATCACACACCCCCTCTATTGCCATATCCAGCATCTTCGACGGCAACCGCAGCTTCCGCTAGCGGCTATTGCGAATCAATAGCGTCGATTCTAGGTCCCACGACCGAGGAACGTCAACCGGCCACCCGCTCCCCTTGACTCAAACGAAACTGGCCCGTATATCTTCTAGGTGACCTTTTGGTTCGGCCCGAGCGTATCGGTGCTTGGAGCCGGCCGGAATGGGGAATGGTGTAACGGTAGCACGATTGACTCTGAATCAATTAGTCTAGGTCCGAATCCTAGTTCCCCAATTTGCCTTAAGTGCTTTTCAGCAAAGACTTTGCGACCCTAGAGCCGGCGACGGGGCAACCAGCGACGGGCCCGGCGGGTGGAGACGGCGATGATGGGCAGCCGCGGCGAAAAACCCGCCAAACCACCCGGCGAAGCCGACCTCTCGGGCCGGCAGTTGGGCGATTTCCGCCTGCTCAGGCGATTGGGTCGCGGGGCGATGGCCGAAGTTTATTTGGCCGATCAGCAGACGCTCGGACGCCAAGTGGCCATCAAGGTGCTCAAGAGCAATCTGGCCGACGATCCCACCTATATCAAGCGGTTCCAACGCGAAGCCCGAGCGGCCGCCTCGCTGGTTCATGCCAACATCGTCCAGATCCACGAGGTCGGGCTTATCGGCGGCGTGCATTTCATCGCCCAGGAATACGTCAACGGGCAGACTCTGCGTCAGTGGCTCACCCGCAACGGGCCACCCGATCCGGTCCACGCCACGAGTATTATGCGGCAGGTGGCCGCCGCGCTGGCCAAGGCGGCCGAGCAAGGCATCGTCCATCGCGACATTAAGCCCGAGAACATATTGCTTACCCAATCGGGCGAAGTCAAGGTTGCCGACTTCGGCTTGGCACGGGTAGTCGGCCAGGGCGAAGGGGTGGACCTGACGCAGGTGGGTATCACGATGGGTACGCCGCTGTACATGAGCCCCGAGCAGGTGGAAGGCAAGTTGCTCGATTCGCGCAGCGACATCTACTCCTTCGGCGTCACCTGCTACGACATGCTCAGCGGTTCACCGCCGTTCAGTGGCGAGACGGCCCTGGGCGTGGCCGTTCAGCACCTGAAAAAACGCCCCAAGGCGCTGGAGACGCTCCGGCCGGACCTGCCGGCAGCCTTGTGTCGCATCGTTCACAAGATGTTGGCCAAGGCCCCCAAGGATCGCTACCAGTCGGCTCGTGAAGTGATGCACGAGATCCACCGCTTGCAGGTCGACCAGTTGGCCGACCAATGGCCGGAAGGCCTGCCCGGCTGGGAATCGACCGCTGGCGAGATGACCGGCCCAAGCCCGACGGAGGTCGCGCCAACCGAGGTCACGGAACAACTCGACTCGCTGATGAAGACCGTCGCGCGGTTCGAGCTGAAGCGTCCGCGCCTATCGCTTTGGGTGGCGGCCGCGGTTTGTGCCATGCTGCTGGGTGCAGCGCTCGCGCTGATGACCGTGCGGGAGCCGTCGCTTCTGGCCGACGCGGCCATGGCCAAGCCCAGTGTGCCGCGCGAGAAGACCGCGCTGAGGCAATGGTTCTACGCGGCCCAAATCGGCACGGAAGAAGCCTGGCGGGGAGTTATCGTGTACTTCCCGGAGAAAGAGTACCTGGTCCGCCGAGCCAAACAGCAACTGGCGCGAATCTATCTGCGAGAAGGCAAATACGCCCAGGCGATGCAAATCTTCGACGAATTCGCCGCGCTCGGCGATACCGATCAAGAGCTTCGCGCCTTCGGGCTGGCCGGCAAGTGCGGCGTGCTTACGCTGCAACGGAAATACCACGAATCGGCCGCCGTGATGGAACAACTCTTGCCGATCCGCGGCAAGCTGCAAGACTCGCAACTCCGGCAACTACTATACCAGACTGTTCGCAAAAACCGAGAAGAACTGGGCGTCCAAACGTCGGATCAATGGGAGAAGTGGCTGGACGAACAGTTCCAGGAGGAGGACTAGCCGCACACGAGGTCCGTTGTCGGAAATTTGGGTGCCACTGCTGGCTTGCCCAGCAGTGTTTTCGCTTATTCGTGCTTTGCACTGCTGGGCAAGCCAGCAGTGGCACCCGATGATTTGTGTATCCGTCAGCAGCCCCGAGGGAGAGGGTCGAGTGGCTCGCGTGCTGATCGTCAATATGCCGTTCTCCAACCCGCGCTGGCCGAACATCGGGCCCAGTCTGCTCAAGGCCGCGCTGGGGCGGCGTAAGATCGACTGCGATATCGCCTACTTCAATTTCGATTTCGCCGAACTGACCGGCTTGGAACACTACTATTGGATCGCCGATCATTTCGCCTTCGTGCTCGGTGGCGAGCGGCTCTTCGCCAAACACTACTTCGGCGACCGCTTGCCCGACGACGAAAGCTACTACCGCAACATCCTGCTCGACGCCGATGCCGAATTGGACGAGCGACAGCAGGCGGAATACGAGCAGACTTTCGTCCATGTCGAACCGTTTCTCGACCAGTGCATGAGTTCGACCGACTGGTCGGGCTACGACGTTGTCGGTTTCGCCACCTCGTTTCAGCAGACGATGCCCTCGATCTGCCTTGCCAGTCGAATCAAGCAACTCCGGCCGAAAACGCGAATCGTGTTCGGCGGGGCGGCCTGCGAGGGGGAGATGGGAATTGAACTGCTCGCCCAGTTCGAGCCGATCGACTACGTCTTCCTCGGCGAGGCCGACCTGAACTTCGCGCCACTGGTCGAGCAGATACTCAGCAGCAAGCCGGTAGAACTGCCGCCGGGCGTGGTGGGCCGGGAGACCGTCGGCTCGCAACCGGCTCCCGACCCGCACGACTTCATGGTCCGGCGGATGGACGATCTGCCGATTCCCGATTTTGACGACTACTTCCAGCGCTGGCGGGCGAGTTCGCTGAAAGACCGGATCGAGCCGCTACTCTTTTTTGAAACCTCGCGCGGCTGCTGGTGGGGACAGAAGCATCATTGCGCTTTCTGCGGGCTCAACGGCGGCACGCTCACCTATCGCAGCAAGACGCCCCAGCGGGCGGTCGACGAACTGCGCTATCTGGTCGAGCGGCACGACGTGCATAAGGCTTGCTCGGCCGACAACATTCTCGACTACCGCTACTTCAAGACATTCCTGCCCATGCTTATTGATCTTCGCGCAATCAATACGCGAATCAAGGCGGTCCCGCCGGGGAGCCGGGCTTCGCCCTCGATCACTGACTATGCAGGGGTCAATAAGGAGGCCAAGCTCGACCTGTCGTTCGTCTACGAGATGAAGACCAACATGACACGGCGTCAGGTGGAAATTCTGCTGGCGGCCGGCCTGGGCGCGGCCCAGTTGGGTATCGAGACGTTCATCACGCCGGTTCTAAAATTGATCGGCAAGGGGGCCAACGCGGTTCAGAACCTGCAAACACTCAAGTGGTTTTCGGAGGCCCGCATCGAGGTGAAGTGGAACGTTCTGTACGGGTTCCCCGGCGAGGAGGCGGCCGATTACGCAGCCTTCGCCCGGCTGATACCGTCGCTGTATCAC
>CAZDHN010000264.1:0-8444 GCA_964505115.1 uncultured Planctomycetaceae bacterium | reverse complement strand
GCCACGACAGAACTTACGACCTCTCGTAACGATGTTGGTGAGAAATACGGGCTAGCTCAGCAGGCGGTCGACGCTGTCGATCAGGCGGTCCATGGCGAAGGGCTTGCGGATGTAGTCGTCGACTCCCAGCTTCTCCGCATATGCCTTGTGGCGACTGCCCTCGTTGGCCGTAACCATGATGATTCGAATTGGGATGGGACGAGTCCGACGCAGCTTCTCCAACACCAGAAAACCGCTCCGCTTGGGCATCATCATGTCGAGGATCAACAGGTCGGGATCCTCCCGCTCGGCCAGTGCCAACCCCTGATTGCCGTCCCGCGCGACGATAATATCATATCCCTTCGCTTCCAGGGCAATTCGCATCGACTCGACGATCTCTTGGTCGTCGTCGACCAGGAGTATTCGTTTGGTCTGGCTTGCGTCCTTTTCCTTGGTACTCTTCTCAGTACTCTTTTCCTCGGCCATGGCCTTTGTTCCTTGGGACTGGAAAACCGATCGTCCTACAATTTCCCATGGTATCGCATTTCCCATGGTATCGACGGACGACGGCTTGTGTGACTACTCAAGTTGGCTTGCGATTACAGTCAAATGCTCCGTTTCCGACTCTTGCGAGCAGGTTTCAACCCTGTAGCATACGCCAATTAGGGCAAAACCTTCAAGGTTGGGTCCATAAAAAATCCCGTCGACACGGCCTGAATGCCACCACAAGGGGGCGGCGTCGCCGGCCCGGTCAATCGGGGTTTCAAGCTGTTGCAATCTTGCCCGCGCTGAGTGAGATGCTTCGTTGGGCCCGTTCGGCGGTCGACTCTTTGTGTGTGACCAGAAGGACCGTGCCACCCTCGCGGTGGAAATCGTCCAGCAGATCGAGCACGGCCGACGCACTATCCGCATCGAGGTTGCCCGTCGGTTCGTCGGCCAGGATCAATTGCGGCCTGTTGATCAGCGCCCGGGCGACTGCCACTCGTTGCCGTTCGCCGGCGCTCAGTTCGGCCGGTTTGTGCTTCAGCCGGTGCCCCAGTTGGAAGGCTTCGAGCAGTTCCTGGCCCCGCCCGCGCGCGTCGATTTCTCGGTCGGCAGCCGCGGCCGCCACGTTTTCCAGTACCGTCAAGTAGGGCAGCAGGTGGAACATTTGGAAGACAAAGCCGATCTTCTCAGCCCGAAATCGAGCCCGGTCGGCACCCGACATGGCCAAAACGTCTTCACCGGCCACGTTGACGGATCCCGAACTGGGCGCCGCCATTGTCCCGGTAATCATCAACAAGGTCGACTTACCGCACCCGCTCGGACCGCGGACGGCCACGAACTCGCCCGAGGCCACGTCCAGCGAAACTTCCGAAAGTGCATGAACCGGTCCGTCGGCCGCCGCGTAGGTCTTGGTGACATTTTCAAGCTGGATCATTGGCGGGACACGGGGGCAGGAGTTGAGCAATCGAAAACGGGCAAATACTTGGAGTTATGAACAGCCAATATAACGTACCAGGGCATGGCCGGACAACAGTTATCAGTGCCGCCGGAGGATCACGAATCCCGCGCCCAACACGAGCAGGGCCGCCACCACCAAACCGAGACCGTACGCCCAAATCTGCCGCGAGGCGAATGAGCCGGCCGGTTTTGTCAATCCACCGGCAGCCGCCGCGTTGGGCTGGGATGTAGTGGTTGGACTCCCCGGTTCGGACGGCGTGGACACTTTGGCGGCCGGTTCCGCTTTGGCACCATCCTTGGCCGGGCCATTCTCCATAGCGAGCTCCTCCTGCCCGGGCGACCCCTTTTGCCCGGATGAAACATCGGCAACCGGTTCGCCCGGCGTGAACTCGCGATAAGCCATTCGCCCGTCATCAGCCGGATCCTCGTTCATGGGCATCGCTTCGGCGACGGCGTCCCAATCGCATTGCATCAGGATATCCGCGCCCGGGTTCTGGTCCTTGACCATGCAGGAGCAGGCTCCGCCCAGGAAACTCATGCAGTCGACAAGATTCTCCGGCGTAATCCCCTTGCCCAGATACGGTTCCAATGCCCGGCCCCGTCCGAAGACGGTGAAGACCATGGGCTCCTTGGCGTATTCGTGCAGGTCCGACTCGATCAGCGTCAGCAGGCGAACGAACCATTTTTCGGCCGGGTTGTCACGCTTGATTGTCAATGTGGCCAGCTTCAGCGTTGGCCGGGCCTCGGCCGGGTCGGGCTCATCGTCCGGTCCCTTCTTCGATGAATCACCCGGCAAAAATGCCAGAGCAGCGGCCGCGTCCTGATCGGCCAACCCGTATATCCCGCCCGCCGCCGCTTTGGCGGTCACCTGGCCGATTACCTCTTCCGCCTTCTTATTCGCTTTTGTATCGGGCGCGGCCAGCAACAGCAAGACGGCCGCGTTGCCCTCGCCCAGCAGTTCCGCCACCCGGGTTCGCGCCGGCGAATTGATCATCGCTTCCAGCGTTGCCGGATCCAAGCGGCCGGCGAACAGTTCGGCACCCCAGGGCGCCAGTACCAGATGGATGGGTGTCTTGCCGTCATCGTGCGAACGCCACACCTTGATCACCATCTCGCTGACCCGATCAAGCTCCTCCTTCTTGGCGACATCCACCGCTTGGAAGATCATGTTCGTCGAGGCCGGCCTCTCGGCGTCCAATTCGACCAGTTTCAGGTTGACTTTCTTGTCTTCGTCGGCCTGCTTGTCGCGGTAGAAGTAGAAGATACCGAACGGCGTCGGGGCCCAGTTATTCATCGCGTAGGCATAGACGGGCGTGCTACATGCCCGCACAACCGTCGGGCCGCTTAAAACGGCCAGAGCGGCAAGGGCCAACACTAGCTTCCAAGCTGATTGGGTATGCTTACGGTAAGTCATTAGTGGCCTCAATGTGTGAGCCGGCAACTGGACAACATCCGCGCCGGAAGTCGGGGGGTCTGTTCGCCCGCTGGCGGGCACGCGCCGCGTCCCGCTCCCATCCTTCAATATACCGGCTAGACCCCAAGGAAGGCAAACGGGCCTCCTACCGGCTGCCGGTTTCGAGGCTCCGGATTGCCGCCACCAAGCGGTATACATGGGTTCCTGGATTGTCGGGCCAACGCCCGGTTCGCTGAGTGTCAATGGAAATCGCTCTCTCCATGGCATCCTCGACCTTTCCGCAATAACAGTCGATATCGAGGTTCGTCTTGTTGTAACCTCCAGCCAAACGCCGAAGCTCTTGCTCGATGGTGCGCTGGCTTACGGAGCCGTTTCGCCACTCGGCGAAGTGCAGGTACAACCACAATTCAAAACAGGGGTTGCTGATGGCCAGTTGGCACGTATTCCGATGTCCGCGAATAGCGGCGCCGCACGTTTTGGCAAGCTGTTCGATAGGCCACCGGTCGACGTCAACCACAAGCCACAACTGGTCATCCGGCTGGAGATCACCGTCGCGAGCGAACTCCTTCAGGCGATTTAACACGTGCTTCGGAGCGGAATGTCCTGCTTCGGACTGGAGCACCTTGACTTGCACTCGACGGTTTCCGAATAACTCGGACTCGAAGTACTGCTTCTCGGTTTTTTCACCCTCCGTTGCGATGATAATCAATCGCGTGTCACGCAGGTGATCGATCGTGCGGTCAAGCGGTCGTTTCTTACGCGAGGTCAGCCCCATAACGTCACAGCTTCAGCGGAAGACCATGAAAGTTACCCAAGAACGGGATTGCGCCGAATCGGCCGTTGAGATATCCGCTGGCGTAGTTCAGTCCCTCGGATACTTTGTATTCGGCCAGCGATGTCATGTGACAGGCGCCTTCCGAGTCCTTCTCGGTGAACCAGATTTCATCCCTGCGCAGCAGCTCCCGGTCGAGCAGGGTTGTATCATGCGTTGTCAGGATAAGCTGACCTCGACTCGCCTTTCTTTGTACCTGATCGAGAAACGCCTCGACAAACTTGCGGGACAGAAGTGGATGAAGACTGCGATCCAATTCGTCGATAACATAGACCTGTTCACTAATATGTAGATCCAACAGCATTGGCGCAAGATGCATGAGTCGACGTGTGCCGTCCGATTCGGCCGATAGCTCGAAATCGACATCACTCCCATCGTCGCGTTTGTGCGAGGTTCTCAGTCGGAGGTACTGTAGGTTCTGATCGTCATCACTCGCGTCTTCTTGGCCCTTGACAATAGCCCCGCTCTCTTCCCGTCCATGTTCCGTCCTATGCACAAGCAACTGGTCAGACTTCCCGGCCAGGAGGTTACCCTTGATCTGTTCCCAAAGCCGTGGAGGCATCCCTTTCAAGTGCTTGCCAATGTCGAGTTCCTCCGCTTCCGCGCGAACCGCACTGATCCCCGTGTCGGTTTCGCGGAGAAACGTCGACAGGAAGTCAACAAAAGACTCATCCTTGTCTACTCGAAGCGTCAAAAACTGGTCGAGCGACTGAGGACGAATAATCTTCAGGTGATCGTGAAACCAATGCGCTATCGGCTCCAATAACTTCACGTTTCGATTGTTTGCTTCGGTGAGAAAAAGCTGGTTCGGGCGCGTGCCCTGCCCAACGAAACGGATGAATTGCCTCTTGTCCTTTGTGCGGGCCAGTCTGCTTCCCGCCTCTACACGCACCTTGTCCTTCTCGGTCTTGCGTTCAAAGATCTTTGACTCCCGAGGCGTGAAGTAAGCAAAAAGCCATTCCTCAAGCACTACGGAGTTATTAAGAATGAAACCATAAGTGTAGACCACTCCGTCATGTTTGAACACAAGTTCAAACTGACTCGGCGCATTTTCGCAATTCACGCCCAGGCGAAATGGCGTGACACCGGTTGTACCGCTCGCCTGAGTATCCGAGACAACCAAATTCCGGACGAAATCAATCGCGTTGACCAAATTGGTTTTGCCGCTGGCATTTGCTCCGTAAACCACGGCTAGCGGCAAGCACTCGGTCTTCTTACCCTTGCGGTCTTCAATCACATGTGCCTTCAGTAGCCTGCTCTTGGCGGGCAGCATGTTCAACACCACTTCGTCTCGGAATGAGAGGAAGTTCTTGACAGAGAATTGCAGGAGCATTACAGATGTCCTCCGCGGCATGGTCCCCGTGCCTAAGGCGTATACCTTAGGATGCGTCACTCCAAGTAACTATAACACGCTATCTGCGTGCTAACTAGTGCTTGTGGGCCATTTTCGCGACTTGTGCGCCATTGGAGTGGTGCACCGCCCGGTCGGTAGTTCTATTCCGGACCCGGGTGCCACGCGATCTGGAGTGTTGCGCCGAGGGTCCCCGTTTCAGGCACGCCCGCCCATGAAGCCTTTGTGGAACAAAACGGGCTTGTAGCCGTGCTCGGTTACCCAGCGGATGGTGGCATCGAGGCGTTGGGCATGGTCGGGGATGTAACGCTGGTAGAACGGCCAGAAGTATTGCTCGTGGGTGAACAGGTCCATGATCTCGGCCGTGTTCGGATCCTTCGTCAGCGGCTCCAGCTTGGGGACCACGTCGGCGATGGGCGTGTTGTTACAGACGATGTCAATCTTGGAGAAGACGACCCCGCTGTCGAAGTCTTTCATCGCGTCGTGCTTCGAGAGATACTCCGACCGCTTGGCGTCGATCCGGTAGTTGATATCCCAACCTGTCTTGGCCCGGTGGACGAAGTATCCGCTCAGCACGCGAACACCCCGTTCGTACAAAGGTTTGAAGGCCGTCGGGCGGGTCATCCCCCAGTGGATCACCGTCGGCGGCGAGTAGGTCGCCTCGCCCGCAAAGCGCACGATCTGCTCGGCTACCCGATCCAGGTCGGCGATCAGTTTCTCGGGCGAGGCGTCCTCGTAAGGTCGGTTGGGCATGTTGGCGTCGGCATGGAAGGCCAGCGCGAGCCAGTCGGCGTTATCGGCCCATTCGCCCTTGTAACGGTCCGACAGATCGGGCAGCGTGAACCCGTCCTCCGTGCGGTAGTAGATGTTCAGCACGAACTTGGCGCCGTACTTCTTGTTCAGCTTGCGATAGATGTCCAGATACCAGGAGTCGAACAGCGAGGCGTATTTTTTCTGGGCGATGTCGCGGAGGAAGAAGCTGTTGTCGTCGACCGAGAACCGATATCGCGGCTCGGAGTAGCGATCCCAGACCACGCGGACCGTCTGCTTCGACCCGCCGACAGCCTGGGCCGTGATGTCGGTCTCGTGCTCGCGAAGCACGACTTTGGCCTTGAACTTGTCTCCCTGCCTTTCGGCCGGCGCGCCGTTGACCGTAACCGCCTTGCCCACCGGGGCAACGCCCGACACGACGATTTCCAGCCCGCCGGATACCGCCTTGCCGTGCCGATGGTTGAGCACGGCGCCGTGGAACGGATCTTCGATACGCACCGCATCGTCAGTAGCCGCCCGGGCCACTGCGAGTGGCGCCAGGCCAATCGCGGCCGTGCCGGCGGCCGTCTTGAGGAAGTCGCGCCGCTTGATGGTCGGGTTGGTCATCGTGGGGTCCTCTTTCTTGCGTTGTTGGATGTCCATTCAATTCTTACGGTGACGGCAGAATAGTAACCCGAAGCGTAAGCGAGGGACGCTTCCAGTCCTCTCTTTCACTGGCCGGGGGCCTGGCGGGACACACGTCTCATCGCAACATCTTATGGATATTATACTGAAGCTGTTTGGTCTCCCTCGCTCACGCTTCGGGTTACGATCAAGTTGTGAACAAGCAGATGCCTCGTCAGTCGAAAAACACGCGCTGGGCCGTCTTCCGCAGGAGCCACTGGCGGTCGGCCGGGGTGAGGAAATCGAGCCGGCGGGCGATCAGGTCGATCGAATCGCGATAGTTGTGACCTTTGACCACCTGGAACGGGCTGTCGCTTGCCCACATCAGCCGCTCGGGGCCAAAAGCCTCCAGCAGGCGGGCGATCATCGGCCCCAGGTCCGTGTAGGGAGCCTTCTTCTTACCCATTGCGTATGCGGCCGAAGTTTTGACGCAGACGTTCTTATGCCGGGCGAGCCGGCAGAGATTGTCGAGGTCCGGCTTGCGGATCTGGCCATCCATGCCGATTCGGGCGAAATGGTCGATGACCACCGGCGTGTCGGGAAAACGCCGGCACATGGCGTCGACCGACGGTAGGTATTCCGGGTTCATCAGCAAACACATCGCCAGCCGCCGCTCGGCTCCGCATTTCCATATGGCGGTCATGCCGAGTTCATCGAGCCATTTGTCGGGTGGTGTCTTGCCGGGGTAAAGCCGGAACCCGCGAACGCCCTGCTCGGCCAATTCAAGCATCTTCTGGCGCGGCTTGGCCGCTCGGTCGATTACCGCCACGCCCGAGAAAACGTCCCGATGCTTCCGCATCATGGCGAGCATGTAGGAGTTGTCGAACTTGTAGAAGCTCATCTGGATCAGCACGATCCGGCTGACACCGCAGGGCCGAGTATGGGTGAACAGTTGCTCGGGCGTGAAGCTGGGCGGCCGCATCCGGGCCTTCGTGTATCCGGGGCCGAGCGGGTAGCGATCGGTGTCGGGCGTCCAGACATGCACGTGGGCGTCAATCCGGCCGGCCGGGTCGGGCTCGTCGGCCAGCGCCCGGATACCACCCGCCGCCAACGCACAACTTCCGGCCCCCGCCAGTCCGGCATCGAGAAACGCACGCCGCGAGAGGCCGTGCGTGGATTCAGTTTCCATGACGTGGCTCCTTGGTTGGATGATGTTTATTGCTTACAGTTCCTTCCACTTGCCGGCAATCGGGGCGGGGAAGTAGCCGTTCTCGTCGGCTTGGACGGGCGCGGGGCTGTCGTACGACAAATCGTCGAGGTAGTCGCAGAACTGGAACTTGGACTTGGTCACGTCGTCCCAGGTGACAATGTTGTTGTAGTGGACGGCCGCCCGGCCCATCAAGGTGGCGTAGTTGGCCATCACGGCCCGCTTGCCTTCGTTATGGGGCTTGTTGTTGCGGATGCTGTCGACAAACGCGATCCACTCGAGGTCCCAGGGGTTCTTGGTGTCGGGCGTGGGCGTCCAGACGATGTTTTTCGAGTCGATCCGATGGTCCTTGTAAGCGTGGACCGTGGCCTTGTGGATGTTGCCGGAGAACTGCCCGGTCTGCTTCGCGCAGTGTACGAAGGTGGCAAATTCGTTGTGACCGTCCAGCGCCGAGCGGAATCCACAGAATGCCTTCTTGCCGTTGGGGAAGGTGTACTCCATCGAGTAGGTATGGACGTTCTGGCTGTGGTCGTCGCAGCCCGTTTCGCGTCCACCCATGCCTCGGCAGGAGACGGGCCAGTCGTCCATCAGCCAGCAACACTCATCGATCTGGTGGATCAGCATTCCGACCATGTAGCCGGAATCCATCCAAAGAAGGTGAGACTTACAGAACTTGTACTGATCGACTAGCTTCTCGACCGGCTTGCTAGGTTTACCCATCCATCGGCGACCGGTGAGGCGGTTCGCGCAAACGTACAACAGGTCACCCATCGCGCCGCTGTTGATCCGGTCGATCATGGCATGTCGGGCCGGTGAGTGGCGGCATTGCAAGCCGCAGAGTATC
>CAZDHN010000263.1:0-8451 GCA_964505115.1 uncultured Planctomycetaceae bacterium | reverse complement strand
GTTGTTCGGGCAGCAGTAGCTGTCCTTGGGGTAATAGACACGGGGCTCGTCGAACGGCGTGTAGTAGCGGATCTTCCGCCCGTCGGGCGATTGGGCCGCGAACAGCGAGTTGTAAATCGCCCGCTCGGCCATGTCGCCGTATCGCGAGTCGCCGTCCAGCCGGATCAGGTCGTCCAACAGCCGGAGCATGTACGCAGTGGCGCAAGTCTCGCCCAGGTGTATCTGGCCGTCTTGCGAGTCGTGCCAGCACTCATGATAGCCGGTGGCGCCGGTGATGGTCAATCCGTTGCCGGCGGTGAGGAAGTCCATCGTTCGATTGGTTTGGGCCAACAGCTTCTCGGCCGGCTGGAGCCGGTTGAGCCCAAGCTGCGCCGAGCAGTGGGCGAAGTAGGCGTAGGCATGCCCTTCGATCTTACCCCAGCGACCGCGAACGATCGGCAGGTCCCAGTCGGGCAGGCGGCGCTGCTTGACGCAGAAGTCGACATAGCGCCGGTCGCCGGTCTGTTGGTGCAGAACCAGCATTGCCCGTTCCAACCCCGTGACGGACATGTGCGTGTTGATCGTCTCCTCGCCGACGCCCCGATCGGGCTCGGTCGCCCAGCGCTTGATGATGTAGCCGGCCAGCTTGCGAGCCGCCGCAAGCGACTTCTCTTCGCCGAAGAATTTGTGGTCGCTGGCCAGCCCATGGATGATGTAGGCCATCTCGTGAATATCCCAGAGTCCCCACATTCGAGCCTCGGGCGCGAACAGCCCGATGTAGCCGTCGGGCTCCTGGGACTTGATCGTCTCGGCGACGATCTGCTTCTTGCGTTCCAGAACCCGCTTATCGCCGGTGTGAGCGGCGAACCGGACGAAACTGTCGATCAGCTTGCCGAGCCCAACGTAGCCGCCCTTGTGCGTCCGCTTCTTGGCGGGCACAAGGAAGTCGGCGTCGGCGTCGAGCACCAGCAGGTTGTTACCCACCGTAACGTCAATCCGGCGACCGATCTCGCCGCCAACCTTCTTGACGGCTCGCAAGTCGAGGGGCGTAAGCCGGTCGGCCGCCCGGGCGGCGGTTGTAGCCACGAGGGCGATTAGTATCGCCACGATGACGGCGGTTCGGCCGAATGAAAGTGTTGTATATCTTGCCCGCCGCATGGCATTCTCCTCAAGATGAAACTGCGTGGTCAATCGCTCGGATATCCTTTCGTCGATCCGTACATGATGCCATAACGGGCAGCGGAGTGAAAGAGGGCGAGCGAAGAGAGGGCCAAGCCGAGCAAGCTCCGGACTATTGATCTTTGCATAGTCAATACGCGGATCAAGGGGGTTCCGCCGGGGAACCGGGCTTCGCCCTCGATCATTGGCTATGGAAGGGTCAATAATCAGCACTGGTGAGGCAGAGATCACGGGCAAGATGCCCGTGGCACCCATCAAACGCAGCGAAGCCCCGGGGCCATGTCACCCAACTGAGAAGATCAAAACGGACACGGTACGACCGCAAGGCGGCCAATCAACCGGTCGGTTGACCGGCGGCGTAGGCCAGGCTTTGCAGGAACTGCTTCGAGGCAACGTAATCGGCCGGGGGCGTGTCGCGGACTTCGGTCTTGAGTGCGGCCAGCATCTTTTCGGTAACTTCGCGGGCCTTCATGTAGTCTGTTCGCCCCAAACCGCCCTTGTGTGCCCGTTCCGAGAAAAGCTTTTCGAGCTTCTGGCGATCGGCGGAGAACTCGTCCGACTTCAGCCACCGGGGCCAGTCGACGGTTCCGGTCACGGTGTCAACTTCGCTGGGGCTTAGCGGCTTGGGCTTTCCGGCCTGGGCAAAGCGGACCAATTGCTCCATGGTGGCTCGGGGTCCCCGCTCGGCCGCTCTGGCCTGACGATTGTATGCGCGCATCTCGAAGTAAGTGCTGGTCCTCTGGCTATAGTTCTGGATTGCGTTTCGTTGGGCGGCGGTGTAGTTGATGGCAGCCGCCGAGTTGCTGAGGTTGGCTTCGCCGCGCGCTCGCACCAAGTTGCCCATCCCGTTTAGGGCGCTCCCGGCGACCGTCGACGCGCCATTGCGACCGCCGTAGCCGCCGCCGCCATAGTAGTTGCCGCCGCTCGACGGAGGTGTAATTGGCTGAATCGGTGTCTCGCTGGCAAATAGAACGCCAGCCGCCACCACGAACGGTGCTAGTATTACAGCAGTCTTCATGGCTTGCGTCTCCTAATGCTAGTTACTGCCAGCCCTGTAAAGGAGTCGGCCAATTGCCTTACCCCTCCATTTGACGGGCCGCCAGAGATTTTCCGGGACTTGAGTTAACAGGGTCTCCTATTCAGCCCACTGGTATAGTATAATATTCGGAACGTGGTGCTTGTCAACCTTTCTCTGACTGGTGAAGCGCCTTTCAGGCAAAAAAACTGCAAGAACATTGGGACTGGAGCCGGCCATGAAGAACTTATTGATGTTTGTATCGTCAATGTGCGAAACAAGGGGGTTCCACCAGGAAACCGGGCTCTGTCCACGGTCATTGGGCCCTCGGTCATTGGCCATGCAAGGGGCAACAATCGTCCTTGTTTTGGCGTGTGTTGTCCTCGTTTCGGCGATTACCGCCGGGGCTGCCGAATCGGACCTGCTTCAGGCGATTAAATCTCCCGACAGGGCTGCCAAACTGGCTGCCATCGATGCTTTGGGCCAGAAGGGTGGGCAAGTTGACGGGGCGGTCGACGCTCTGGCCGGGCTGTTGGCGGACGATTCAGCCATCATCCGGGCACATGCGGCCAACGCGTTGGGGCAGATCGGGCCGGCCGCCAAGCCGGCCGTCAGAAGTCTTGCCAAGGCACTGTTCGACGAGGACGCCACGGTCCGACGCGAAGCCATCGAAGCCTTCGGAAAGATTCGGCCCGGCCCGGAAGTCTCCATGCCGCTGATTATCAAGCTTTTCGAGAAGGCCGATCCCGAGTTGCTCGTACACGTGCTTTCCACAATAGCCAACTTGGGTAGCGACGCCGTCGAGCCCTTCACCAAGATGCTGCAAAACGAGAAGGGCTGCTACTGGGCCTGTCTTGTGCTCGGCGAGATCGGACCCGACGCCGCGCCTGCCGTCCCATCGCTGATTAGGCTGGCTCGAACAGACAAGCGTCCCCAGGTCCAGCGCGAGGCGATCCTGGCCCTTGCCTGCATCGGTCCCAAGGCCGCCCCGGCCGTGCCCATGCTGGCCGAGGCTTTGAACGACAAGGAGGGTTTGATCTCGGGAGCGGCCGCGTTCGCCTTGGGCGCCATCGGCCCCGAGGCCAAGCCGGCCGAGGCGAAGCTCAAGGAGCTTGCCGACGACTCGTCCACCCTGCTCGGAACCGTATGCAGTTGGGCCCTGGCCCGAATCAACCCGGACGACAAGCAACTGCTGGCCAAGGTGCTACCCAAGCTGGTTGCCGCGCTTACGTCGCCTAAACCCGAGCAGCGCGCCGCTGCCGTCCGGGCGCTGGTCGATCTGAATCCGGATCCGGCCATGCTCAGGCCCCTGATAAAGAAGGCCATGGCCGCCGCCAGCCCGGAAGCTCGCAACGAGATACTCGACGCCGTAGCCACGCTGGGCGCGGATGCCGTGCCGCGGCTGATCGAGGTGCTGAAGAGTGACTCCGAGGCCCGGCCGCGCGCGGCGGCCATCATCGCCCGTATCGGCCCGGCCGCCAAGGACGCCGTACCGGTTTTGGTCGGTGCCATGGCGGACGCGAACGTGCATACGCGTATCGAGGTGCTCTTCGCCCTGGCGGCGATCGGTCCCGACGCCAAGCAGGCGGTGCCCGCCACGGTAAAGGCACTTGATGATCCCGACCGCAACGTCCGCTACACGGCCTGTTTTGCCCTGGGCGCGATCGGCCCGGCTGCCGAATCGGCCAAGGCTCGGCTGCTAAAGAACCTGCGGTCGGATGATCGGTTCATGGCAATGTCGAGCGCCTGGGCACTTGCCCAAATCGACTCCGCGTGTCCCGAATTGGGTGCCAAGATCGCGCCGGTTTTGGCCGAAGCGCTCGGAGAGTCCGACGCCATGACCCGGCTGCACGCCGCCAAGGCACTTCGGGACCTGGGCCCGTTGGCCAAGGCCGCCCTGCCCGCCCTAAAGAAGGCCAGCGGCGACGACGACGCGGAAGTCCGCAAGATGGTGGCCGAAGCGATCAAGACCGTTGGCCAGTAACGTAACCGTGATTCTCGACGGCGTGAGGCTCGCGGTTCGAACCCACTTATCGAATACAAAAAGGCCCGCGGGGGCATATCCCGCGGGCCTTTTCGATTCAGACGAGGCAAATCAGCGGCTCAGAATTCGTGCTTAAGCTGCAGCCACCAAACGCCGTTCTCTTCGGTGTTTGCTATGGTGGCGAAGCTACCCCAGCCCGCACAGAAGGTGGTTTGCTTGTTGAGGATCACGGCGACATCCACGCCGTGCCAGTTGTTCTCGTCTCCGATCAGGCCGGCGATTTGCCGGTAGGGATCGGGCTTCTGGCGGAACTCGTAGGCCAGGATAAGCCAGTCGGCGGGAAAATAGACGATGTTTCCCTCGAAGCATCCATGGTACTCATTGCTGAACCCCAAAAGGCCCAACTGCGCGGCGTTTGTCGCCCGGCCGCCTGCGGTCAAGAGCAGAGGATGTCCGAATACTTCAGGAATCGTCTTTGTTGCCGTGATGGTGAAATCGGTGCCGTCCGCGCGATCGTAGCCGATTCCCGCAAGAGCACCGCCAAGCCTTCGATCTATGTCGGCAATGCCGTCGTTCACTTTGAAGTGAACGCCGGCGGTAACCGCCGGCATGGCCAAGCCACCCAGGTAGGTGTTCTCTTTAACAGCCAGGAGCCGCAGGTTGAAATGATGTAGCCAAACATCGCTGGCCTGGATATCCACGGCCGTCGCATTGCGGATTGCCCGGGGTAGCGAACCCAGCCCAAGGCGATTCGCGGCGTAGCCGAATTCGACTCGACTCCAGGCCGTTTGAGTAAAGGTAATGGCGTCGAGGTTCTTCTCACCCATGTTCACATAGGTGAGTGCGAAGGCGGGTTTCCCAAATATGGCACCCTCCGGTCGGGAATCGGCGTTGACCAGGCAGGCCATCGGGGTGAACGCTCCGCCGCTGACGCCTTCGATGGTGTGAAATGGACACGGCGGCCCGGCCTTGACGGGTCCGCGGAACTGGATGACCAGGGCAAAGGCCACCGCCACCATCAGAAGCCCTTGCCAACTCGGCTTGCTGATCTTCATGATCGAGTACTCCTCCATGAAAGGTAGGAAAGGATGCGGTCCGAAAGTGGATTTGGAACACCGATCGATGTGTCCCGTAAGCTTTCCCGCAGTGGAAACAAGGGCCCAATCATGCCGACAAGGCCATCGTGGGCAACTATGCCGCGTTCTCGATTCCTCCGCATTTGTCGGTCGTTATGTCCACAAAAAAAGGCACAACCGAAATCAACCCTGTTCGGCAAGGGCTGACCTCGGTTGTGCCTTTGATACAACTAAACCTCGCGCTGCTCAGCGGTGCCAGCCGAATCGTGAGCAGGCGTTTGGGTGGAGTAATATCTTCGGATGCTGATCCATAAAACCCATTTGGTAAGTTGCGTATCGACCGGGCAAAGCCGTCACCTGCAACCTGGCAATTTGGGTTCCACTTGTGGGTATTAGGCAGCACTACGGGGTTGGGGTGCGTTTTTACGTACCGCCTTGCTAGTCGTATTCCCCCCATGCGAACCAAGAAAACCCGGATAAACGCAATCGGCATAGAAGCTGTCGCTTGTTCATTCGGCCAACTGATGGGAGAATGCGCAAATTCGTCGCCTCGCCATGAATCCTGCCTTCACCATTGGAGTTTACACCATGAGATTACACCTGATGACTGTCGGGATACTGCTACTCGCTGCGGCTTCCTGGGCAACGGCCGACGACACGCCGCTGGTCGAAGAAGGGGCCAGCCGGTTCGTCATCTACCACCGGCCCGACGCCCCGCCGTCCGTAGCCCAAGCGGCTTCCGAGTTGAAGGATTACGTCGAGAAGGTGAGCGGCGCAAAGTTGGCGATCGTCGACCGCCCCACTTCGCCCATGATATGCCTGGGCGACAATCCGGCTTCGCGTCAGGCCGGGCTCTCGACAAAAGAAATGCCCTGGGAGGCCTTTCGCATCGTTACCAGCGGCGGAAACATATTCATACTCGGCCGCGATACGGGGCCCGACGAGCGAACGCCCGGCGGCGGAACGTCGGCCGGTACGCGGAACGGCGTCTATACATTCATCGAGCGGTTCCTGGGCGTGCGCTGGCTGATGCCGGGTGAGCACGGCGACTTCGTGCCCAAGTCGACCAGCGTCACAATCCCCCAGGTCGACCTGACCGATACGCCGTTCTTTCTCAACCGGCGTCTGCCCTATACGCAAGAGCGGCGTCCGGAGGTGAAGCGCTGGCAGGCACGGCAGCGGCTGGGGTTGAGCCTCTATCTCTCGCACGGGCACAACTGGCGTCGCAGCATTCCGCCGACTCACTTCGACCAGCACCCCGATTGGTTTCCCGAGCGTGGCGGTCAGCGGATTCCGCCTACCGGCCGCTACAAGCTATGCACGACCAATCCCGGTCTGGTTCGAGCCTACGCCGACGCGGCCATCGCCTTCTTCGATAGGAACCCGGCTGCCTCCTGCTATTCGCTTTCGCCGTCCGACTCGGCCGGCTACTGCGAGTGCAAGCGGTGCGGTGCCCTATACGAAACGGACCCCAACGGCCGCCAGTCGGTAACGCCGGCGATCCTCACGTTCTATAACGACGTGGCGAAGCTGGTCGCGCCGAAGCATCCCGACAAGCTGCTGGTGGGCTACGTCTACGCGGCCTACGTCTTCCCACCCAAGACGCCGATCAAGCTGGCCCCCAACGTCTTCCTGGCTTGGGCACCCAGCTTCGACTACGGCTACACGCTCTTCCGGCCCGAGCTACAGCGGCAGTGGGAAGACCTGCTGGCCCAGTGGAATCGGGTTACGCGGAACATCTCTTACTACGACCTGCCGGTGCACGTCTCGACCGAGGCCGGGGCGCTCAACCCACCGGGTTTGAAGATACTCAAGTTCATCTACCCCAGGCTGAAGGCCGCCGGAATCAAGGGAGTGTACGTTTACGGGATCGAGGCCTGGGGCCGGGCCGGGCCGTTGAACTACATTCTGGCCCGACTCGCCTGGAATCCGGACGCCGATGTCGAAGCACTCTTCGACGAATACTGCGCCAAGGCATACGGCCGGGCCGGCGACGAGGTGAACGGTATCTTCCGGCTGTTGGACGCCGAGATGGAGCGGCACTTCATCGAGTTCTCCAACGCGCGGTATCACCTTACCAACGACATGATGCGCGACGTCTACGTGAAGAACCTGCCACGGATTGAGCAGCTCTATCTGGCCGGCCGGGCGAAAGTCCAGGACCCGGACGCCAAGGCCCGGCTGGAGATGATCGGCGACAACCTCACGGTGCTGCACTGGAACCTGCGCCAGTTCCGCATGCTCAAGGAGCCCGAGCGGTCGAGTTTCTATCTCTCCGACGCCGACTTCTTCAAGTTCCTCTCGCGGCATGCCGGTTCGCTGGCGCTGGCTCCCACGGCGGGCACGCGGCGTCCGCGTTACCTGAAACAGAAGCTGACCATCGCGCCGGCGGGCAAGTTGCCGTCGGCCGGGCCGGTCAGGCCGTTTCACTTTCGGGGCGACCAGCATCTGCTGCTGCGCCCGACCGGCAAAGGGCCGGTCGAGGTGCGCTTCAGCCGCGTCCGCACGCGTGGCAAGCTGGTCACCTGGCACGCTTACAAGGCCGACGGTACGGAGGCGGGCGGCAACCTGATGAGCAGCGAGCTGCCGATCAAGCTCGAAGCGACCGGCTCGCCATACTATCACCTGGCGATCTCGGCCGGCTCGGCCTCCTACATGGTGAAGGTCACGGGCGCGGACTGGGCGGTCGACGCCCGACTGGGCGACCAGGGACTGCACTTCCTAAGCGCCGTGACCCCGCTCTACTTTAACGTGCCGAAGGGACGGGAAGCCTTCCACCTGTCGCTCGAAGCCAGCCCACCTGGCGAGACGGCCGCGGCCAGGCTCTACTCGCCCGACGGTCGGGAGGTCGCCCAGTTTGATTGCGCGAAGCTGTCGGTCGATCGCAAGCGGATGGCCGTCGGCCCAGACCAGTCCGGCTGGTGGAAGCTGGATGTCCGCAAGGCCAAAACCGGCGCGTTGGACGATGTCTGGATCAACCAAGGCGACGAACTCGACGGCTACTTCTCGCTGGTTCCCGAGCAGGCGCTCGAGGTGAGACGGTAGCGGGAAAGGCGCGCCGGAGGAACTGGGCCGGACGAAGGCCGCGAACAACACCGCACCAATCGTACCCCGCCGAAGCCGGGAAAGGCAAGGAGGATTTCACTCCGAGAGCAGGATTGGACGCAGGAACGGGTTTGCGGAACCTCAATGGATCGGTGACACGTTGGTAGCTGAAT
>CAZDHN010000262.1:0-8557 GCA_964505115.1 uncultured Planctomycetaceae bacterium | reverse complement strand
GGGTACACACGAGAGTTTGGAAGAGACGGAAAACCTTGTCCTCGACTATCTTGCCCTTGGGATTGTTCGTGAAAGACAGGGCGAACTGGACAACGCGGCCGGCATGTTCAAACGGGCCCTGAAACTTGGCGAAGAATCCGGTGACTCGACGGGCATTGCGAGGAGCATGACGAGCCTGGGAAAAATCTATCGGGCGAGGGGGAACTTGGCCCGCGCGAAGGAGATGTACGAAAAGGCCTTGGAAATCTTCGAAAAGCAAGGCGATATCGATAGCGTGGGCCTTCACTTCAGCCTGCTTGGCAACATCTACTTGGAATCCGGCGATGTCGACCAAGCCGAGACAGCGCACAGGAAAGCTCTGGGGATCTCCGAACAGCGTGGTGACGTTACAAATATCGCCTTCTCATGTGACAACCTTGCTGATGTCTATCTGGCGCGAGGCGACCATCGGACCGCGATGGAAATGCTCGTGCGGTCAGAGAGTCTGTACGAACAAATCGGATCGCCAGAGGCCGATCAGGCGCGGGAACGGATTGAAGAACTCTCCCAGCTTTCCGCGACAAAGCCCGATTGACTATCGGCACGAAGCAGCGAACTATAGCCCGCGGGGAGCCAGGGGCCTTCCTGCCCCCCACTAGCAATCTGTCATATCCTGTTTGACGATTGCCAAGGGCATCTTGCCGGTATTTCTGCCCTTGCACTGGCGAGACGCCAGCGGCACCGCGCCGGCTTCTCTTCTCGTAACCTGCGTCTTGCAATATACTTGGTTTCTGTCGCGGAAGGCCGGGGATACCACCCCGCTGGGGTGGGCGTACTCGCCGCCGAATGAATAACGGCGGCCCTCGGTGACGAAATCTATTGAGGAGCCGAGCCGGCAGCAAATGACCCAACCATTGGAGATACTCGATAAGTGAGCTTGGCGTGGCGGATCAACTGGCTGATGGTGGTGTGCTCGCTGGCGGCGGGCGGGCGGCCGGGCTTTGCTCAACTGGCGGCATTCGTGCCCGATAGCCGCTACGAGCTTTCCGACACCGTGCAACTCGACCAGGCCGACAGCACCGTGCGGACCGACCTGCAGCGGGTTAAGGCCTATCTGGACGATCGGCAGTGGGACGAGGCGGTCGAGACGCTCCGGCAAGTGATGGAGAACTCCGCCTCGAAGCTGATCCCGGTGGCCGAAGGCCGCTACATCAGCATCTCCGATTTCGGCCATCTGCAGCTTACCGGCATGCCGCCCGAGGCGTTGGCCCTGTATCGCGGCCGGGTCGATCCGCTGGCGCGGAAGTGGTACGAACGGGGCATCGCCAAGCGGGATCGGCGTCTGCTGGGCGACGTAGTCCGGCTGGCCTTCGTCGGCAGTTGGGGCGACGACGCGCTGATGGCACTGGGTGAGATGGCCCTGGAGTCGGCCGACTACGCCGCCGCCCGATCGTATTGGGAAAAAATCATCCCGGCCGACCCTCCACCCGACACGCCCCGCACCTGGCTCTGTTACCCCGACACCACGCTCGACCTGGCCTCTATCCGTGCCCGGCTCGTGCTGGTCTCGATCCTGGAAGGCTCGACCGCCCGAGCGCGTGACGAGCTTACCCGCTTCACGCAAATGCACGGCGAGGCCAAGGGCCGTTTGGCGGGCAACGAGGTCAACTACGCCGAAGCGCTCTCTGCATTGCTGGCCGAGAGCGCGACCTGGCCGGCCGTGGAGCCGAGCGTCGACTGGCCCACCTTCGCCGGAACGCCCTGGCGCGAAAAGATAGCGCCCAAGCTGGTCGACGTGGGCAAGGTGGCCTGGCGAGCCAAGCTTCCGCGAATCGTCGCCGACGATCAGCCGGCGCCGCAGCCCGCAACCGAACCCCTAACCGCCACCAAGATCATTCCACGAGTCGCCGAAGACGCGGCCGCGCCGTTAAGCTATCATCCGCTGCTAAGCGGCAACTTGGTGCTGGTGAACAATCAGGCCGAGATACTGGCGTTGGACGTTGGCACGGGCCGACCGGCCTGGGGTCAATCGGCGGCGGCCGCCTACCGCGACCAGATCGAGCCGGGCCGCCGGCTGCTGCGCAATCCGCCCAACACGCTGGGCGTGGCCCGATTCACCATGACCGCGTTCGATGGCCGGCTTTACGCCCGGATGGGCGGCGGCACGACAAGCCGTCCGCACGAATCGATCTTCACGGTTCGGCCCGGCTATTTGGTCTGCCTGGACCTGCGAGCCGAAGGGCGGCTGGTTTGGAAGATCGAGCCGGACGAAGAGGGCTGGGCCTTCGAGGGCTCGCCGGTGGCCGACGCGACCAGCGTTTACGTTGCCATGCGGCGTAGCGACATCCGCCCGCAAGCCCACGTTGCCTGTTTCGACGCCGAGACCGGCCGGCTGCGTTGGCGGCGTTACATCTGCGCGGCCGAAACACCCGCCCGGGGCGGGCTATTCGAAAGCACCCATAACCTGCTGACGTTGCGTCGGGAAACGCTGTATTACAATACGAACCTGGGCGCCGTGGCGGCGCTTTCCACGCACGACGGTCGAGTGGACTGGATCACGCTCTATCCCCGCCGGCGCGAGGGCAACCTGCTAGGGCCGGAACCGCACGAGAGCCGCGACCTCAACCCGTGCGTCTACCACGCCGGCAAGTTGCTGGTCGCCCCGGCCGACAGCCCTCGGATTTTCGCGCTGGACGCGGCAACCGGGCAGATACTCTGGCGGACCGGCAGCCAGGTGTCCGACGTCGTCCACCTGCTGGGCGTTGCGAACGACCGGCTGATCGCCAGCGGAGATCGGCTCTACTGGATCGGGCTGGATTTGCAGCAGCAGGGCAAGATCACGCAGGTCTGGCCCGACGGAAACGAAAAACTCGGCCATGGCCGCGGTCTGCTGGCCGGCGACAGCGTGCTTTGGCCGACTCGTGGCGCGGTTTACGTCTTCGACCAGGCGAGCGCTCGCTTGAAGAAGACGATCCAACTGGCCGAGCGCGGCACAACCGGCGGCAATTTGTTGGTATCCGACGGCCGGTTGCTGATCGCCACGGCAACGGAGTTGATCGCGCTGGACCGGGAGGGTTTGGTGCCGGGCGGGCAACCGTCGAAAGAAGTGGCGAGGGCCAGTTGGTAGTTGGTAGTTGGTAGAGATACCATTTAGCCTGGATTATTCACGGACCAATCGTAACCCGAAGCGTAAGCGAGGGGCGCTCAGCGGATTTTCTCGCATTTGGCCTGGCGCTTGCCGCAACACACTGTCTCATGGAAAGTGGGACTGGTAGAGGACCCAACTCGTTTAGCGTCCCTCGCTTACGCTTCGGGTTACGATCAAGTGATGAATAATCCGTGTTAGCGGGCGGGCTTGTCCGCCGTGGACGAAAACACAATCCCTGAACTCTCAAACCCCAATTTCTGCCATGCTTAAAGATGACGATGTGCGGGCCGTACGGAAACTGAACGAGGCCTACCGGCTGATAACCGATCAGTTGGGCCGCGTGATTGTCGGCCAGCATCAGGTGATCGAAGAGTTGCTGGTGGCCATGTTCGCCCGGGGCCACTGCCTGCTGGTGGGCGTGCCCGGGCTGGCCAAGACGCTGATGATCCGCACGCTGGCCGACTCGCTCTCGCTGAAGTTCAGCCGCATCCAGTTCACGCCCGACCTGATGCCATCGGACATAACGGGCACGGAGGTGATTCAGGAAGACAGGCAGTCGGGCCGCCGCGAGTTGGCTTTCATGGAAGGCCCCGTCTTCGCCAACGTGATTCTGGCCGACGAGATCAACCGCACGCCACCGAAAACGCAGGCCGCGCTTTTGGAAGCGATGCAGGAGCACCAGTTGACGATCGGTGGCAAGCGGCACAAGCTGAGCGAGCCGTTTTTCGTGCTGGCCACGCAGAACCCGATCGAGCAGGAAGGCACCTACCCGCTGCCCGAGGCCCAGTTGGACCGCTTCATGTTCAACACTTTCGTCGACTACCCCGACGAAAACGAGGAGTTGGAGATCATCAAGCGAACCACATCCGACATAACGGCGGAGGTAACGCGAACGCTGGGTGGCGAGGAGATACTCGACCTGCAACGGATTGTACGCCGCGTGCCGGTGGCCGATCACGTTGCCCGATACGCAATGCAATTAGCCCGGCTCACCCGGCCTTCCGACGGCTCACCCGACTTCATTCGCGAGTACGTCACTTGGGGCGCTGGTCCCCGGGCGAGCCAGTATTTGGTACTGGGGGCGAAGGCTCGGGCCGTGCTTCGCGGCCGCTACTGCGCGGCCTCGGAGGACATCCGCGCGGTGGCCTACCCGGTGTTGCGGCATCGAATTCTGACCAATTTCAACGCCGAGGCCGAGGGAATCAAGCCGGACGAGATTATCGCCCGGCTGATCGATTCGGTCGAAGCCATCGAGGACGAAACGGGCGAGAGTGGAAGACTACCAGAAGTACTTGGATCCGACGATCCTGGCCCGGCTTGAGGGACTTCAGCTCCGCGCCCGGCGAATTGTCGAAGGTTACATTTCGGGCGTGCATCGAAGTCCGTTCCACGGCTTCTCGATCGAGTTTGCCGAGCACCGGGAGTATGCGCCCGGCGACGATCTGCGCTACCTCGACTGGAAGGTCTTCGGCCGCACCGACAAATACTACCTCAAGCAGTTCGAGGAGGAGACGAATCTGGTCTGCTACTTGCTGCTGGATACCAGCCAGAGCATGCAATACAAGAGTGCCGGCGCGCCGATGTCGAAGCTCGACTACGCCCGATGCCTGGCCGCCGCACTGGCCTATCTGGTGCTTGGGCAACAAGACCGCGTGGGGCTGGCGACGTTCGACAACCAAATCCGCTCGCTGGTACGGCCCGCCGGCAACCCTTCGCATTTGGAACAGCTAATCCACGTAATGGACCGGGCCACGGCCGAGCGGAAGACGGCGACCGGCGCAATCTTTCACGACCTGGCCGAGCGGTTCAAGAAGCGGGGGATCGTCGTCATCATCAGCGACCTGTTCGACGACCCCGACTCGATGATGGCCGGCCTGAAGCACTTCCACCATCGGCGGCACGACGTGATCCTGCTGAACGTACTCGACCCGGCCGAACTGGAGTTCCCCTTCAACGAGACCACGCTGTTTCACGGCCTGGAAGGACTGGCCGACGTACTGGCCGAGCCGCGAGCGCTTCGCAAGGCGTACCTGAAAGAGTTCGGCCAATTCCTCGCAAAATTGAAGAAAGGATGCCGAATACACCAAATCGACCATGTCCAAATGCGAACCGATCAGCCACTGGACCTCGCCCTGTCGAGCTACCTGGCGGCAAGAGCGCATCGGACGGGTTGAAAAATGGGGTGCCACTGCTGGCTTGTCCAGCAGTGTGAGGCACGACCTCCGCAAAGCACTGCTGGGCAAGCCAGCAGTGGCACCCAAATCGCCAACGCCGGGCAAGCCCGGCCGCTAGAACAATAACGCGGAACCCACTTACATGCACTGCCAGCCGTTCATTTTTGCCTTTGGCATCAGCCACTTGCCGATACTCGGCTGGTTGGCCGCGGCTGCCGTGCCACTGTTGATCCACTTGTGGAGCAGGCGACGGTATCGGGAGATGTCCTGGGCGGCCATGGAGTATCTGTTGGCGGCCTTGCGGCATAACAAGCGTCGCTTGCGGTTCGAACATTGGCTCTTGCTGCTGGTGCGCACGCTGCTGGTCGTGCTGATCGTCTTGGCCGTCGCCGAACCGTACATGGCCAGCAGCGGGTTCAGCTTCGCGCCGGGCGGCGACCGCACGCATCGGGTGCTGGTAATCGACGGCTCCTACTCGATGGCCTACACGCCGACCGACCAGAGCCGCTTCGATCGGGCCCGGGAACTGGCCGCCCGAATCGTCGAGGAAAGCCCACAAGGCGACGGCTTCTCCCTGGTCCTAATGAGCGATCCGCCCCTGGTCGTGGTCGGTCAGCCGGCCCTGGAACCGAGCGAGTTTCTCCAGGAGATACACAACCTGACGCTCCCCCACGCCACGGCCGACCTGCCTGCCACCTTGGCCAAGGTGGAAGAGATACTGCTGAACTCCAGACGCGATCATCGCAGGCTGATCCGCGAGGAGGTCTACTTCCTCAGCGACCTGGGCCGCGTGGGCTGGCTGCCCGACTTCCCCAGCGAGCGGGCCGAAAGCGAGTTCCACCAGCGGACCGAGCGGCTGGCCGAATCGGCCGCCCTGATGGTCATCGACCTGGGCCAGGCGGGCGCCGAGAATCTGGCCGTCAGCGGACTCCACGCCACCGCATCCTACGCCACGCTTAACCAGGCCGTCTCGGTCGAAGCCCAATTGAAAAACTTCGGCCGGCAGAACCGCCAGCGGCAGATGGTCGAATTATTGGTCGACGGGCGGCGAATCGAAAGCCGGCAAGTCGACGTACAGGCCGGCTCCACCGCCTCGGTAACCTTCTCCTACCGCTTCGACACGCCGGGCGATCACGACCTGGAAGTCCGAGCCGAGGGCGACCATCTCGATGTCGACAACCGCCGCTGGCTGGCCCTGCCGGTGAAGCAGTCGATTCGAGTGTTGTGCGTCAACGGGCATCCGTCGGGCGAGCCGTTCGAGGGCGCTACCGGATACCTCGAACTCGCGCTCGCCCCGCGCGACGGCGACGCGGCCGCCACGCCCGTCCGGCCGGAAGTCGTGCCCGAAAGCAGTCTGCTGGAACTCGACCTGGCCCAATACGATTGCCTCTTCCTCTGCGACGTGGCTCAATTCACCGCCAACGAAGCGCGCGTGTTGCAAGCATATCTCGATAGCGGGGGCGGGCTGGTCATATTTCTGGGAGATCGGGTGTTGGCCGACCGTTACAACCGAGAGCTGGGCGGCGGGCGGGCGGGCGGCGGGCGGCTGCTGCCGGCGCGACTGGGACCGATCGTCGACCGGACCGGCAAGCCCGAGGCGGCCGAACGACTCGATCCGCTCGACTACCGGCACCCCATCGTCGAGCCGTTTCGCGGAAGCGAGAAAGCCGGCCTGCTGACCACGCCGGTCAACAAATACTTCAAGCTGATTCGGCCGAAGAAATCCAACGCCAAGGTCGCGCTGGCTTCGGCCTCGGGCGATCCGCTGATTGTCGAGGAGCCGATCGGGCGAGGTCGGGTGGTGCTGGTGGCCACTTCGGCCGACGCAAGCTGGACACCCATGCCCATGTGGCCCAGCTACGTACCCGTCGTGCAGGAGATCCTCGCCTTCGCCGTGGGCCGCCGGATGCAACATCGCAACGTACTGGTCGGCCGGCCGCTGGGCGGCTCGCTTTCCAGCCAGGCGACCGACATCGACCTCGTCATCCACACACCCGACGGACGAAGCGAGCAGCTACAGGTCCGCGGCGAAGGGGACTACAGCGGCTGGAGCTACTCCCAGACGACCGCGAGCGGCATGTACACGGCCCGATTCGGCCCGCCGCTATCGCGCGACGAACTATTTGCCGTCAATCTGGATACAGTCGAGAGCGACCTGACGAAACTGAGCGAAGAACGATTACGCGAGGACGTTTGGCCCGGCGTACCGTTTCTGCATCAAACCACCTGGAAAAACCCCGACGAGGAACCAACCGCCCGAATCGGCCACGGCGGCACGCTTTCCGTCGGGCTGCTTTACGCGGTTCTGGCCTTGTTGCTTGCCGAGACGTTTCTTGCCCGGCGGTTTGGATACCATGAGTGAGGGAAAGAGACGAGGGGTGAGGGACGAGGGGCGAGAAAAGCGGAGAGTCGAGAGCGGAGATTTATGAGCGGCACCTTACCTAATTGGATTGAACGATTGCTCGGCGTCGAGGCCGGGCCGGGGGAAGGTACGGCTTGGAGTTTGGAGCACACCTGGGGATGGGCGCCCTGGATCACGCTGCTGGTGGTCGTCTTCCTGATCGGGTTCGTGGTAATCATCTACGCCCGGGAGAGCAAGCAGGCCAAGTATCGGTTCCGAATGGTGCTGGCCGGCGTACGGCTGGCTTTGTTGGGAATCGTACTTCTAATGATCGCCCAATTCACGCTCTCGCTCAAGCGGACCGGCTTGCCGCTGGTCGCCGTGCTGGTCGACGATTCGGCCAGCATGAGCATCGTCGACCGCTACGATGAAAAGCTCCGCAAGAAACTCAACCGGCAGGTGGAAGCGGTCGGGCTGAAGGAACTCAGCCGCTTGAACCTGGCCAAGTCGCTGCTCACCCGGGACGACGGCCGGCTGCTGGCGGATATCCAACGCGGCTACAATCTGCGGGTTTACTTCCTCACCGGCGTCCGGCCCGGCCGGGCGTCCGACGTTGCCGGGCTGGTAGATGAGATCGATTCGCTGGAGCCGGCCGGTCAATCGAGCCGGCTGGGCGCCGCCGTGCGAACCGTGTTGGACGACTTGCGCGGCACGGCCCCGGCGGCCATCGTGCTTCTGAGCGACGGAATCAACACCGACGGCCCCACGCTCGACGAGGCGGCCGTCTACGCTCGACGCAAGGGCGTGCCACTGTTCGCCGTCGGCTTGGGCGACCAGCAACCGGTTCGTGACCTGAAACTTTCCGACCTGCTGGTCGAGGACGTCGTGTTCGTCGACGACGTTGTCAATTTCGAG
>CAZDHN010000261.1:0-8558 GCA_964505115.1 uncultured Planctomycetaceae bacterium | reverse complement strand
AACAGGTCGCCCCCGCGGTTGGTGTTGGCGGCGCGCCATAGCACGGGGTCGATGATGATCTGGCCCGAGGTGCTTTGGAACGGCTGGGAGGAGTTGCCTCGGCCGTCGGGGCCGGTTAGGCTGCCGGTCAGTTCAAAGTCGCCCTGGTCGCTGGTTACGGCGATTGTCCATTTCTGCGGGACGATGTTCTTACCCAGCGTCACGCCGTGCGGACAGCGGTCGCGCGGCGGCATGGGCGGCTTCACCGCGTTGGCCTTGTTGGGCTGGACGTAGCCGGCGTAGAAGGCTTCCGTCTGAACGACCGGCTTTCCGTCGAGAAAGACATCGACGCTGCCGCCCTTCGCAGCGCCGCGGCCGATCAGATCTATCCGGTTGCCGGTGAAGCGGACGCTGACAGAGGCGCCTTTACGGTCGGCGGTCAAAGTCTTGCCGGCTTCGCCGGGCTTCCAGTCCTTGCGGTCGAACTCGACGGCCGACGAGTCTTCCATCTCCAAGCGCCGCTCGCGGCTGCGAGGGTCGTAGGCGGGTCGCTTCGCCGCGTGAAAATGCCGGGCGATGTTGGCGTTGATCGATTTGGACGCGAAGCGGTTCTGATGCACGCTGTCCGCAAGCATGTCTTCCATCTCCAGCTTGTTGGCGAGCATGTACTCGGTCAGTTCGCGGCGGCTCTCCACGAATTCGACGCCGTGCTTCTTGCACATCGCTCGCAAGCCGGGCGGGTCCTGGTGAGAATTCTTCAACTCCGGGTTGGGCCAGACCTTCTTATGCGGAATGCACCAGTGCAGCGTGGGCACGATGATGTCGGCCGTCGTGTGCCGGCGCAAATCGACGATCACCTTCTCAAGCTCTTCGGTTTTTCCGTAGTTGTACATCAGCACCACGTCCGGCTGATCGGGGATGACCAGATGCCGAGCCCAGCCACGCAAAAAATGGTACGAAGTGGAGCAGCCGGCCATCTTCTTGTAGACGATCTTTGGTGCGTTGGGAAAACGCTGGCGGATCATCCCGATCAGTTCGCTGCCGTTGCCCTGGGCGTTAGTGAAGCTCGAGCCGATCGCCCAAATCAACAGCGGCCGGTCGGGGTCGAAACCTTTTTGGAGATTGAGTTTCTCGACCGTCAGCGCCATGTTGGCCCCGTCGTCCGGCCGCGGCGAGGCTTCGTAGGCCGGTGCCCCCTTGGGCGGATCGGCACTTCGCTTCGGCGCCCCAATCGCTCCACGCGAAACAAAAAAGCCCGACAGGATAGCAATACAGACCACGTAAACTCTCGCCATTCTCATTGGATGTCTCTCCACTACTGGTGTTTGTTTCCGTAAGTAAGCATTCGTAGAACCCGTGCGTGACGATTCGACAATAGCCGCCAGCGGAAGCTGGCGGTTGTCCGAAGCAACGGTTACAGTTGGACCCGGTAATCGAGTCGCAACGCAACCGCAGCTTCCGCTGGCGGCTAATGCGGTCGGAGTTTCGTTGCGGTCCTGTCGCACCGGTTCGACGAACGCCAATTTCCCCAAGAAGATAACCCTTCTATTGTAAACAACTTATACCAGAATCGGCCGCCATTTGCGAGGAGCCTGCTTTTGCGGCGATTCCAGGATGTCTTGGGAATTTCTGAAGGGGGAAGTGCAAAGTGCTTGCAATTTACGCGGCCGTTGCGGCTATTTTCTCCTTTGGCTGAAGTGTGCCGGAGCTCCTCTATTGCTCGCCCCGTCGCACTCGCCTTACCAGCGGATCGGCTCGCTGCCGTCGATGCTGGCCAGGTCGCAGAAGATCTGGATGTCGATGTGGTTGTTGATGAAGCGGACCGAGCCGTCGCACATCGAGAAGGCGAAGCCGTCGGCATGGTAGCTACCCCAGCCGCGCTTGCAGGGGTTCGAGCCGTTTATGCCGCCGACGGCCACGCAGCGGTCGAAGTCGCCCAGGATGGTTCTTGTTTCGGCCACGGCGGCCGAGGCGTTGTAGGAGGTGTAGGAGTATGCCCAGAATGTGCGGCGCCGGGGATGGCTGACGCTGGCCATCTCGCCGACCATCAGCGTGGTCGACGTACCGTCCTTGATGTGCCTGATCGATTCGGTGCCGAGCCCGCTCAGGCCCACGTTATGCATTACGCCCCGCCACTCGCGGGGAAAGCCGGTCATGCTGCTGCCGTCCCACCAGCCGGTGCCGTCGGTGCGGCCTTCCATGCAACGGTACGACCCGCGGCGGTAAAGCAGCGAGGCTCCCGGCCCGCTCTCCGGCCGGTCCAACTCGGTGGCGTCGATCTCGGAGGGGCAAATGTAGATTGGCATTATTGACCCTTGCATAGCCAATGATCCAGGGCGAAGCCCGGTTCCCTGGCGGGACCCCCTTGAGTCGCGCATTAGCTATGCAAGAATCAATAGGGTCTGCCGGACAGCCTCGTTGACCGGGTCTTCGTTGTACGACTCCATGTCGTAGTGGTCGTAGAGCGACTGCTGTTCGACGTAGGGCAGGATCGAGATCGCCCAACTAGTACCGCTTAGGGTCGAGCAGCAGGGCCCTTCGGTGATCCCGCCCGGCGGAAAGCTACCCAAGGCCGTATTGTATCCGTGCAGAGCAACCGCGATCTGCTTGAGGTTATTGGCACAATGCGCCCGTCTTGCCGCCTGCACCGCCGGCAGCACCGCCGGCAGCAACAGGGCAATCAAGATGCCGATGATGGCGATTACCACCAATAGCTCGACGAGCGTGAAGCCGGCACGCTGTTGTTTGCTTGCGAAGAACATTGGCTTTGCCGCGATTCCCGTTTAGTCGGTCACGCACTCCCCCCGCGCCAACCACCAGTATCCCCTTCCGTAGCATCTGCGTCAATTCCCATTGCCCGGCGGAAACGGGGTGCGGTGACGAAATCAAAGCGACCCGCGGGGTAGCGACATACCAGCCCGGGGTGAAACCCCGGGGCGACGATCAACACACGATTGGAGCCTTGCAAGGGCGAGGCATGGGCGTGGTGTCCGCTAAATATGTCGCACCCTTCCAGGGTGCCGATTCCCGTCACGGCGCCTAACCCGGGCGTTGCCCGGGCCTGGTATGTTCGACCCCTTACAGGGTCGTCAAAACGTTACGCATCGGTCGGCGAGCCTTCCATGACGGTCGTTCACTGAAGCCGAATTCTACTCGCCCCGAGCGGCGATCCCACTATCCGCTGTTGTGTCACAAGCCGGGGATTTCCATATGTTCGATGTTGAAAGTCTTCAGTTCACCTTCCTCTTCCGCATGGACGTAGGTCTTGCGGAATTGCGGTTTCGAAAAAACCCGCAATGGCCTTATGATCTTCTCGTGACCGCGATACAGGATCAATATTGTGGTACCGATGTTGCCGAGACAATACTTCGTTCTGGGGTCTCTCGGATGAGTTACGTCCCGGGTTTCTGCTGCTTTCCACCTATCTAAATCGTCTTTCGAGTAATCCTTCTGCTCCCTTGCTGTCACCCTAGGCACGTGTGCGCGTTCAGTCAATCTGGAGAACAAAGTTGCCGTCATTCTCCAAATGTGGCGAAAGAGGCTAATCATTGCATGGAACAGTGTCACGGCAAGCTTGCCAATTACCCGCAATGTCGCCGCTGTATTCGGGTGATTTGCGAACCATGTCCAGGCTCGTAGCGTGTGTTTTCTTTGCCACACAGAAACGATGGCCAATGTGGCTGTTGAGGCGAGCAAGACCGAGTACCACAAGCTACCCAAAACCATGGCAACCAACAGCACGAGCAGAATGCCAATAACGACCGCCATGAGGATCCACAGAGTCGGTGTGATTCCGCCGTGCTGCTCAGTCATCCTCTTGGCTCTCCCGTTAACATAGACGCACTTCCGAAAAGACTAAAAACTGCGCCTAGAATACGCAGAGCTTTCTACGCATGTCAAGGGAGTGAGTGCCCGCACAATGATGGATATCGGCGTATTTGTCTCCCTCACCGCGGGTAGCCAACCCAGGAAAATCATCGCTGCCACCCGGGTGTGTCGGAAACGCCTGTCAGCTACTACCCCCGCCCGTCCCCTTCCGCTGCTTCGCCCACCACGCACGCCAACGTGTGGCGTCGGAGCCGAAACTTTGGGCGGTGATTTGTTCTAGCAGGCGGTGGGCGTAGGCGCGGACTAGGGATTGATCGGCCGAGAGTAGTTCGATCAGCAGCGGCACGCCCGACTGGTCGCCGAGCGCTGCCAACGCCCGGGCGGCGTTGGTCCGTACGCCCCATTCACTCTCGAAGCCGGCGTTCTCGTTCGGCTGCTTGGCCAGCGGGTCGTCGGGCCGGGGTAGCGGCTGGCCCTGCTTGAGGTAAGGCCGGATCGCCTCGACCGCGGCCGGCTCGCCGATCCGCTCCAGGGCCACGATGGCAAACGAAGCCAGAGCCGGCGAGCAGTTGGCCGGGTCGGCCAGCAAACCGACGATCGGCGGCACGGCCTCCTTCACCTTGAACCGGCCCAGCAGGATGACCGACGAACAGTACATCGGCACCGAACGACGGCTGGAACAGTCGACGAGCGTGAAGACGTGGCTTCGAGCCTCCTTCCGCTTCAGACAGGCCAGCAACTCGGGCACGGCCGCCCGATCGCCGTGGATACCCAGGATCAACGCGGCGTCGGCCCGCACGAGCGGATCGTCGGATGCCAAGAGCGGCCGAACCGCGTCGACCACTTTCGGGCCGGCCAGATAGAGTTCGGCCAGAGCGCCGACGGCCTCGTCAGTCCCCAGCAGCTTGACGGCCTCGGCAGGATCGAAGTCGGCGGCCGGGGCGGAAGCTTCATCGAGGTCCCGCGGCCTGAGCACGCCCAACTCGACGAGCTTCCGTTGCAGCTTGCCAACGTCCACGCCGCGAGTGGTGCTGCCCGACTTGGCGGCCATGGCGGCGGCCGTGCCGGCAGCCTCGCCCAGGTGTTGCAGGTCGCGCTGCATCCGGGCGATGATCATCGCGTCGTGATCGGTCGAGAACGACTTGGCCACCACGAGGATGTTATCCAGCCCCTTCGGCAACAAGCTGCGGTAAGGTGTCCGGCCCACGATGGGCATCCGCCAGAGCCCCAGCATGACGACCAGATCCTGGGCCAAATCGCTCTGGTTGGCCGAACTGGGGAAGTGCGTGTCGTAGTTCGAGCGCCACTTGCAGACGAGGTCCGTGTATGGCGTCTGGCTAAGCGTCTCGCGGAAGGTGACCCGGTGATCGCCTTCCACAAGCCGGCTCTCGCGGAGGTTCATCGAAATTGAATACTGCGGCCGGCGGATGAAGAAGCGGCTGAGGTCTTCGACGTTCATCGGGTCGCGCAGGCCGTTGCGATCGACCTCATGCATCAGCCCGTCGCGCTGGCGGCCCTTGGTGAATGACGCTCCGGCGGCCACGGCCAGGTCGGCGCTGCCGGTGGCGTCGATAACGGCCCCGGCGCGAATCACCTGCCTGCCCGCCGCGCTCTCGATGACCACGCCGGTCGCCTTGTCGCCATCCATCACCATACCGGCGCCCAGCGTGCCGTAATAGATTTTCACGCCCGCCCGGCGTGCCAACTCCTGGAAGACCAGCTTCTTCTCCTCGCCCGAGAAGCTGCGTTTTGCGCGGATGCGACACTGGTAGCGGGTTAGATCGTCGACTTCCTTGGTCAGCCGGCTCCGCCAGGTGACGCCCCAGTAGTAACCGGTTACCCGATTGCTGGCCGTGCCGCCCAAGTTGGGCAGAACCTCGACCAGCGCGACGCTCGCGCCCGCCCGCGCGGCGGTTATGGCTGCCGGCGCCCCGCTGGTGCCGCCGCCTACCACGACCACGTCGACCCGATCGATAACGGGCAGCTTCCGGGCCGGCTCGCGGATCGCCGCGTACGTTTGCTCGGCGTCGACACCGCCGAGCAACTCGCGGACTTGCGTTCCGCTCGACTGCTTGGATGCCGCGCCGTGCGGCTTGCCGACCTTCGGCAGCTTCTCGACCGTGGCGGCCCGCTTCAAGGCTGCCCTGCCCGCCTGCTCGCCGCTAATCACCAGCAACTGCAAGTCGGACGCCTTGATTGCCTCGCTCGCCGCCTCACCGGCAATCACAAGGTTCTCGACACCGGCGGCCAAAAACAAATCGGGGGCGGACAGGTTCAGGGCGGCCGCGTCCTTCTCGCCAAGCGGCTTGCGGCAGACGACCACGGGCATTTCTTTGATAAGGGCTTCGGCACCCAGGCGGAAGTGATCGCGCAGGCGCTGCTCGGGGTCGAGCTTGCCGCTTCTGAAGGCGGCCGGCGTGTGGTCGAGGTGATCGATCACGGCGACAGCCTTTTTCAGCGAGTCGGCCTGGGCGCTGGCCATATCCAAAGCGCGGTTGTCGCCAATCTTAGCGCGAAAGGTCAGTTCAATGACCGGGGCCGAGGCGTGTACCATCACCTGATTGTCAATCAGTCCCAGCCCGGCCGGCACGTCCAGATTTCCATGCACCAGCGCCGGCTCCTTCTTGACGAAAATGAGCCGCTTGACGGTCTTCTCGCCGGTCAACGTTCGCGAGAACCGCGCGCCGGCGGCGGCAGCGACTCGGGCGTCGTCCGTTGCGTCGATCACCACCTTGGCCAACACAACCTGACGCCCGGAACGGTTGGCGATCACCACGCCGCGAACCGTACCAGCCTCGACGACCGCTCCGGTGGCCACGCTATACAACAGCGCGCGGATCTTCGGCCTGCTCGCCACCATGCCGGCCAAGGTCCGCTTCAACAAGTAACCGTTCACGTAGCGGCCCCGGTAAACGCCTTGCGCGACGAGCAGATCGCAAACAGTCTCGGCGGCCGGAAAGGCCGGCGCCGCTTGTCGGGCGGTCGTAACCCGCAGGTCGGGACCGGCCATCTCGTATCCAAAATGGTTGCGTGGCTCGATCAGCACGACCGAAGCGCCCGCGTCGGCCGCCACTGTCGCCGCCGTCACGCCGGCCACGCCGCCGCCGACCACCACCACGTCGGTCCGATAAACGACCGGTAAGTCTCGCGCCTCCTGCGTCACCGTCGCCAGACCTTCCGGCGAGCGCTGCGGATACCCGATCCGCAAGTCGGCCGCCTTGCATTCCAAGTGGCCCGAGAGCAGGCAAGCGATAGCGGTCAACACGAACAGGACGGACGTTTTGATTCTCATGGCTCGAAGTGCTCCTCTATTGCAAATTCGTGAAAGCTTGTTTTCCCTTGATGCGACTGTACCGACTGCCGTCTGAATCGTCAATCCGCCGCCCGGTGTAACGCTTTGTCGGGCGGTAATTCCTTGCCATCATGGAACTAATCTGTTTCCTGTAAGATAGTCAAATATCACCTTGGCGATAACCGCGTAGCCATCCGCCGTGCAATGCCCGTCTCTCTCATAGTACAAAGATTGGTTTTCCGAAGCTTGTATCATCGATGGCAAAACATCAATAAACCCTCCGCCATTCTCTTGGGCCAATTCAGCAAGCCTTTTTGAGGGACAGAAATGTGTTTCATCCCAAGGGCCTTTTTGTGGGATATGGACGTAAACAACATGACTTCTGATCCCGCGGGCAATAGACGCAATATTGTAATATTCGCGTTCTATCATCCGCCAGTCTTTCTCATGAAAGCCATTCTCTTTGTATACATCGCTCCAGCGAGGTCGATATTTCTTGGAGACTTGATAAGCAATGTAGTGTCTCAGAATCAAGCGGAGCAAATGTGAATTCCTGCAAAGCAGCATCCCGGTTGTTCCGAGCTCTTTATATTCGCGAGTTCTTAGAAATCCCGATTCATCCACTACTACTGCATCAATGCCGAGATACGTATCAATGACGTCGTTGGGCAGGAAACCCACGAGAATCAGGTCCGGCGAATAATCTATTCCATATTTCTCCAAGAGAAGTCGCTCCGGCTCCGGAAAATATCCGGAAATCCCAGCTTTGATAATTTCAATCCTTGGGTGGTTACCCGGTCGGCTATTCAGCATTTCTTCAAGCCGATAGAGATATGTTTCTTCAAATTCGACTCCAGCACCATATGTGAAGCTGTCGCCCAATCCCATAATCCGAAAAGTCCCCTCATCCTTTCCATGAGGATGTTCGATATCTCTGAATCCAAAGCTATTGTGGCGGTACTCGTAGTCAAATTCATTACTTGATGAACGGCCGGAAGAAACGCTCGAAGGTTTAGGTTTATATGGCAAGTAAGAGTCTGGCACATTGTTGCCGTACTGAGTAACCAGAGGTGGCGCCAAATGAAATATCCGTAAGAACGCTTCCACAATAAGGAGGCTGATGCCCAAAGAGATGAGTAGTGAGACTATCGGAAAAGCGATGTGTTTGTATTTCTTCATGGTTCGTTATTCTGCCCAACTGCCGTTTGTTGAGCAGCCCAAAACTGATAGCCGGGCGCGCCGGCGCCCGACAACGTCCCACCCAACGACGCCGATACTAGCACGTGAGTCGCGGGGGCACAACGGGCCGGGGGAACTTCGGGTGGGCGCGCGGCGGGCTGTCCTCGGAGCGGGTATTGGCGGGGGGAGGTTATTTCCGGGGCGGCGTAAACCGCGGCGGGGACGCCGCGGCTCGGTGGGCAAGGTGAAGCGCGCACCTAATCCCTGGCCCCTGGGAGAT
>CAZDHN010000260.1:0-8583 GCA_964505115.1 uncultured Planctomycetaceae bacterium | reverse complement strand
GAGAGGATATGCGCGCCCCGCTCGACGCACATTTCCATTTGCCCCAGGTGTTTGTCGTTGGCCGAGGCCAGCACGACGGCCTCGATCTCCGGGTGCCGGTCGAGCATCTCCCGTTCGTCGAGGTAGCAGGGCACGCCCCGGATCGCGCGATGGAACCGCTCGGCGACTTCCTCGTTGTCGGCCGAGGCGGCCACCCAATCGAGCTTGGGCGACTCGGCCAGCGTTTGGAAATACTTTCGCGTGTGGCCGTGCGTAAGCGACATCATGGCAATTTTCAAGGGTTTCACGACAGGCCTCCTTCCGCGGCCAGTCGCTGCCGCTTGCGGTCCGACTCTAGCGCCAGGCCAACCAGCCCGACCAGCCGCTTGTGCCGGCTGCGAAGCTTTTCCATTCGGTCCGCCCGGCCGGGACTGCTCAGACACTCGTAGGCCGAGCGAACCAGGGCCACGCGGTCGGCATCCAGGCCGAACAGTTCGGCGTCGGTATCGGTGTACTCGGCCGTGCCGCTGTCGGTGAATGCGTATACCGAGCTTTGTTCCACCTGGGTGTCGACCACCCGATCCGACGCCACGCCTCGCCTCGCGATCAGCTCGTGGCGATCCTTCATGGCCTGACCGTCGGGCAGCGTGGTGGCCGCTTCCACGCTGCAAACCACGCCATTTTCTAGCCGCACGATCACGTTGGCCACCCGTTGCTCCTGGATGCTCGCGTAGACGTTGACAATCGGCGAGCTCGTGAGCCACTCGGCCAGATCTAACTCGCGGTAGAGGATTGCCGGCAGAGGCATTTTCCGGCCGTCGCTCAGGCAAGCGAACCGGCAGGTCAGGATCGGCTCGACCGTTCGTGCGTCGACCAACCCCTTCAACTCAACAAACCGTCGCTCGCCACGCCAGGGCAACAGCGGTACGGTCGATTCGTCCGGTTCGGTATCGAGCATCGCCCAGCCGGGCAGAAGCGTGGCCTTCCCGTCGGGCCCACCGGTTCCATCATCCAGCCGCCACGCCCCGGTCGTCTCGACCGCATACTTCCTCAGCAGCCCCTCCAGCGCGGCGTTTAGATCGCCGGAGGAAGGTTCGTTTTGTTGTAGGTTACTCACGCTGGTTCCTTAAATGTTGCCGTTAACGATGGAATACTCTCTTTAGCCGGCGGGCTTGACCGCCGCGTTGGACGTTCACTCCGACGCAAACACAGCGGGCAAGCCCGCCGGCTAAACTTAGATTCTCAAAGCATCTTCACTCGTGGCGAATACTCCTTGATGTATTTTTGGTTGAACTCGTCGCCGCCGGGGGCGTTGGCGCTGCGCCAGATGGGCGGGTCGACGCCGCGGGCGACGCACTGGCGGACCGTCTCGATCTCCAGCCGGTGGGCGATGTAGAAGTCGATGATGTTCGAGTTCGGCGCAATCGGCGTGTCGAAGCCCGGCACGGTCACCACGCAGTCGCCCACCTGGTTGTAGTCGTCGATGCAGACGTCGGCCAGGTCGAAGAGGTTCTTGCCGTTGGGGTGCCGGATGAAATGGTCGGCCGGCATCTCGTTCTGCCAGTGCGAGGAACTCACGGCGATTATCTTCGCGCCCGCCGCCTTGGCTTCCATGGCGGCGTCGATCGTGGCCGGGTTGATGCCGATGTTGTGGAAGATTATCAGCACATCGTCCGGCTGCAGGCGGAAGTACTTCACGATGGCGCTGCCGTAGTTCACCGTGCGCTCAAGCTCCAGATATTTTAGCGCCTGGTTGAATACCGAGAGGCCGGTTTCCATGATCGGGTTGATGTTCGCCAGTCCGCCGGCTCGGAAAAACATCTCGCCCATCACCAGCGTGGTGTGCCCGCCGCCGCCGTAAACGTGGATCAGCCGGTCCTGCTCGATTGCGTCGGCCAACAGCGAGGCGGCCTTTTCAATGTTCTCCTGTTGCTCGCTTTCGATCCGCTTCATAATGGCGATCGTCCGTTCGAGGTAACCGAAGTCGGGGCTCTGCCCGCCGGTTGTCGGCTCGGCCATGATGTTCCTCCTTGTGGGTTGAAGGGTGAGTACGATTGTTCGGGTCGCGACCAACGGTCGGTCTGTCACATCTTGTTTGATGGGTGGTTGCAGGGTGCCACTGGCGTTTCGCCAGTGCTGAACGGTCCGGAGCTTGTTCGTTGGCGGTCCTAGAACCGTTCCGCGTACACCCATTTGTGGCCGCACATACGCACAACGATCTCCTGGAACAATAACGAGCAAGCTCCGATTTGAATTGCACTGGCGAAACGCCAGTGGCACCCATCAAGCATGGTGTTACTGAGTACTAGTTCTAACTGGTTCGTTTATGGCGGACAGGCCCTCCGGCTAACTGGGATGATCTTCCGCTATCGCTTAAGCACCTCGCCGTACGCCTTGCCGATGGTGTCCCAGACTTCCAACGCCCGGGGCGCGGCCAGCACCGTGCCGTGGCCGCCGCGGTAGGTCCAGGCGAAAAGGCTCTCGACGCCCAGGTCGGCGTACAGTCGGGCGACGTCGCGGATGTCGTTCAGGTCCTCGGGCTCCTGGTAGTAGCCCATCAGCCAACGTTGCGAGGGCAGACCGTGCCGCCGGGCCGTCTCGACCGTCCGTTCGGTTATCGAGCGGAAAAAGTTCCGAGGAAGTTGGTAGGAGAGGATCGTCGTGCTGAAAACGTCGCAGGCGTCGGATCGGGCGACCTTGTCCCAGTCGTCGTAGCCCCGGTTCTCGGTGACGTAATAGGTGCCCAGCGTGGCGTGTACGCAGCAGATGATTTTGCTAGCCGGCCGGATCGCCTTGATCTTGTGCGAGGCCGACTCGATGATGTCCAGTGCCCGATCCTGGCGGAAACGCTTGACCTCCATCGTCAACTGGCGCGGCATCTCGTATCCGTATCGTTCGGTGAACTGCCGTTGGCAGAACTCGCAGCGGCAGCTCCAATCGTCGCCCGCCCCGCCGGTTATCGAAGCGTACGACTTCGGTAGCGCGTAGTGCGGCTCGTCCCAGAAGAAGCCGTCGGCTTCGACCTCGCGGGCCAACTGCTCGCACTTCTCCCAGAAATACTCGCGGAAAGCCGGCGTGTTGAAGCAGGCGGCCGGAAGCGGTTCGCCGGTCAGCGCCGACACCTGCCGGTTGCCCGGGTTGTTGTTGAGGAAGAGGCTGGGGGGCTCGCCGCCGAACCACTTGCCGATCCCCCAGGTGTCGAGGTAGACGGTCAGGCCCATTTCGCGGCCGGCTTGCGCTATCTCCTTGATGTTGGGCCGCCAGAAATCCAGGTCGAACTCCGACAGCGCCAACAGCACGGCCGTGCAATTGTGGTCGATCATCTCCTGGAAGTCGCGCTTGGCGTGCTCCACGTAGCTCAGCCCGTAGTAGCTCACCCCGGTTTCTATAACGGCCATCGCCTAATTACCTCCACCTGTCGAAAACGATGTTGATTTCACTCACGCTGTAAACGCTTTACGCTACCGCGGTTATTTAGCCTCGGAACAATTCTTCTCGCCCCTGGTCCCTGGCCCCTGGCCTCTTCCCTTGTTTGCCCGCGGATCGGTGCTCTGCCGGACCACCAAGTGCGGTTCCAGCAAGATGCGGTTGGGGGGACGGTCGATGCCGTCTCGGATCCGATCGACCACGTTATGCACCGCCAGCCGGGCGATCGATTGGACGGGATAGGCGACGGTGGTCAAGGGCGGGCTGGTGACGCGCGACTCGGGCAGGTTATCGAACCCGGCTATGGCTACCTCGTCCGGCACGCCGATTCCCTGTTCCTGGCAATACTGCAACGCGCCGATCGCCAGCAAATCATTAAATGCGAACACGGCCCGCGGACGATCGGCAAGCCGCATCAGACGCGACATGGCCCTGTAGCCGTGGTCGATGTCGCGCCCGTCGCCGTCGGCGATCCGCTCGGGGCCGAATTCGATGTCCTCTTCGAGCAGGGCGGAACGAAAGCCGCGCAGCCGCTCGTCCCGCTTTAACCGAGGGCCGAAACCGACGTAGCCGAACGACTCGTAGCCGATGCTCAACAAGTGACCGGCCACCGACGCGCCGCCCACGAAGTTATGGGCGACCACACAGTCGACCTCGACGTCGGCCACCCGGCGGCTGACAAACGAGAGCCGCACGCCCCGCTCGATCAGATCCCGATACAACGCGCTGCAGGCCTCGTCCAGCCCCGGGCAGATTAGCAGCCCTTCGACCCCAATCTCCAGGAACCCCTCGATCAGTTTCCGTTCGCGTTGGAAGTCCGATTCGCTGCTGGCCACCAGCACCTGATATCCCAACTCGCTCGCCGCCCGCTGGATGTGTCGGCAGACGCGGCCAAAAAACGGATTGGTGATGTCGGTCACCACCAGCCCCAATCGGCGAGGGGAGAACCGATCGGTTTCGGGCGAGGCTTGCGAGGCGGTCGGGCTGGAGATTCTGGTGCGAGCGGTTGAATTGCCGGCCAGAAGACCTTTTTGCTTGAGCCGCCTGACGACCTTCTGCGCGGTTGTCAGTGCGACCCCGAACCGCTCGGCCAATTCGCGGACCGTGGCGAAGCGGTCGCCGGCAACGCCGTGCTGACCGGCCAGTATCTCCGCCTCGACCGCCCTAGCAATCTCATCGAACTTGGCCATCCGCCCGCCACCTCGCTGTATTGTTCTTCGTTTAGCCGCGTCCCGCGAAAATGGAACAAATGGCTAACAGTTAATGGAACAAGTGTGAGTCTAGCTAGAACAGATGCCGCAGTCAACCCCCTGCTTTCAGAAATTTGATATTGCTCCTATAAAGCCGCGACCGTTGGTCGCGCGGGGGCAAAAACCACGTGGTTTTCTGAGATATTCGGCGCGACCAACGGTCGCGGCTTTATGGGTGTGACACCAGCCACCTTACGCTACGGCTTCGCGAAGCAGGTGATCGTGCCGTCTTCGGCGGTCAGGTAGAGGCGCTGGCGGGCGGCGGCAGCACCGTTGAAGACGGGTGGGCTACCTAACTCTTGGCGGGCCAGTTGTTTTCCGGAAGCCGAATCGATGACGTAGAGCAGACCGCCCTTGCGGCCTTCAAAAGCGCCCAACGGATCCTTGGGGTCGATGATATCCGGCGGGCCGGCCACGAAGAGGCGATTGGGCGTTAGGACCATCGCGCGGATGCGGACCCGAATCCTCTGCGTCCACGTCTCCCGATCGCCTTTCACGTTCTTGGCGAAGAGCAGGTAGCCCTGGCTGGCCGGGGTGAAGTAGACGGTCGGGTCCAGCCCGCGCAGACTGTCGAACATCCGCACGTAGTAGACCGACCGCTTATCGTGAACGAGCAGTCGCGAGTGATCCCGGCTGCCGAAGGTCCAGGGTATCCGCTTAAAGTAGCTGCCATCAAGCATTCCACCCGGCGCCCTTAGAGCGGGCTGCGCGCGCTTGCGATTCAACTCCGCGTCGAACGCCATTGTTCGCATGTAGATGTTCGATCCGTCGCTCAGCAAAACGTCGGGCAGCGAGCCCATCGGCAGCTTGAAGTTGTCGTCGAACGGCCCCAGCGGTTCGTTGCCGGTACGGACGACCAGATTGCCGTCGGCGTCGACCGTGTAATCGGGGCCCAGGAGGTTCGTCTGATGGAGTAACTTTCCCGAGCCCGCGTCCAGCCCGTACAGATAGATGCCGCCGTCCAGTTGCGACGAGCGGCCGGCGGCGAAGTAGACGACGTCGTTCCGTACCAGAACGCTTCCATGCACTGGCCAGGCCGATTCCAACTGACCGAAGGCGCCGATCATTCGCTCCTCGGGCGCCGCGTGGAACCGCCAGGCCAGCCCGCCGTCGGCGGCGCGGAGGCAATAGACCCAGCCATCGGCCGAGCCGAACAGCACGTTACCCTGGTGATAGGTGGGCGGCGAATCGATCCGGCCGCCGGCAGCAAATTCCCAGAGCTTTGCGCCGCTTTTCGCATCCAGGCAGGCAACGTGGTGCTCGTCGATCAGCGAGACGAAGAGCCGGTCGCCGACGATTATCGGAGCCGACACGTTGCCGCCGACCTTCACTCGCCACAGCGGGGCCAACTCGTCCGGCAGGCGGGTTTCGACCGAGCCTGTGCGCATCGAATCGTGCCTGAACGCCGGCCAATCTTCTGATAGCGGAGAGCCGAGAGCGGAAAGCGGAGAAGGTGCTTTGTCATACGCGGGACCACGTTGTAGCCGCGGTGCGTGCTCCGCTTTCCGCTTTCCGCTTTTCTCCCTCCAGAGAGGGCGATCAGGCCTTGGAAGGCGTCGGTTATTTCGGTCGGGCTGTTCGATACGTCGAAGCCAATCTCCATGCCTTGGCCGCAGTTGCCCGGTATGTGGCCCTTGGTCTTGGCCGTGGCGGCCGGCTTGCCGCCGACGAAAAGTTCAATGCGATCTTCCTTGACCACGCCCGCCAGATGGACCCACTCGCCGACAACCTTCTCTTTCCCAATGGCTATGTAGGTTGGGCCATCCTGCTCGCGATGAATGCCGAATCGGGCCGTGCCCTCCTTGATGTACAATGAGAACCCACAAAATGCGCCGCCGCGAGCGACCACGACCCCGTCGGCCGCGTCCGACTTCACCCAAGCCATGACGGTGAACGGCTGCCCGCCAATCGAAACGGCCGCCGGGTGCCCCAGTTCGATGTAGGCACCCCGGGCGAAGCGCAGCGCGCGGCCCACCTTGCCCTGGACGGGCTGGCAGCCGAGTATCTGGCCGTCGCTGCCACGGCCGGTTATGTCCTTGGCGATCTTGGCGTTGCGGTCGTCGAAACTCCAGTGTGCCGCAAGGTCCTTTTCGCACGACATCCGCACGAGCGCTCCTTTGGCGGCCTCAAGGACCAAGGGGTCTTTCTCCCGCTTGATGAGTGCCGCAAGAGGTTTTTCCGCCCGCTCGTCGCCGAGGTCGGCCAGCGCCTCGACAGCGGCCAACCGAACGGCCGGTTCGACGTCGTTTAGCGCGGCGATGAGCGGCCCGACCGTCGCCTTATCATCGAGCGTGCCCAAGAGGCCGATCAGGTGGAGTCGGGCGCGAGTGTTGGATGTGTTCAATAGCGCGGCCAATTCTTCGGCGGCCCGACTGCCGGCCAGATGTCTGACGAGCCAGGCGATGTGCGGCACGTCGGCGTTCTTGTCGTCGAGAAGCGGCGCCAGCGAGCCGATAATTGCCGGGTCGCCGATTTCGCGCAGTGCCCAGGCTGCCTGGTCGCGGACACACCACTCGGGGTCGGCCAGCGCGGCGGTTAGCGCGGCGGAGGCGCGCTTGTCCTTGATTTCCCCCAACGCGTAAGCGGCGTAGAGCCGAACGTTGCGGTCGTCGTCGCCGAGCGCTTCCAGCAGCCGCGGCACCGCCCGGGCGTCCTTTATGAACCCCAACGACTTGGCTGCCTCGCGGCGGACGGTTTTGTCGGGGTCGCGTAATGCGTCGATCAGCGCCGGCAGGGCCGAACGGTCGCCGGCACGCCCCAGTCGGGCGGCCGCCTGACGGCGAACGGCCGGCACACTCGATTTCAGATCGGCGGCGGACTCATCCGCCCGGCATTGAGCCAAACTCGCAACCGTTATGCAGACCCAGACGAATACCAAGAGACAAATTGCGGTTCTCATCTCGAGCAAGCCTCGCGGGACCCGGTTTTTTCGATATTCTCCTTATACCACCGTCAGCCAAACGCCTCAAGTATGGGCCGTGTTTGTCACGAATCCGTTAGCATCCCCCGGTACTATTGAATGTGGCGGTTCGGCACGGTATCGTAAGGGTGGTCTTCTGATGGGCCGACCGGCGGCGATCAGAAAATCCAATCCCAATAAGCGAGGAGCAACAATGTACACGCACGCCGCGAGACCTTGGCAAAACACCCTGGTTCTTTGTCTACTTGTTGTCGCGTTGTTGGGCGGTTTGGCGGCGGCCGCGGAGGCGGCGACCGCTCGGCCGAACGTGATATTCATCCTCACCGACAATCACGGCGCGTGGACGCTGGGCTGCTACGGCAACAAAGACATCAAAACTCCGCACATCGACCGGATGGCCACCGAGGGCACGCTCTTCTCGCGATGCTACTCGAACAACGCCGTCTGTTCGCCCACCAGGGCGAGTTTTCTGACCGGCCTGATGCCTTGCCAGCACGGCGTGCATTGCTTCCTGGGCGGTGGCAACGCACAGATGGGTCCAAACGCCTACTACACGCTGGCCGAGTTCGATACGCTGCCCTCGCTACTGACCGGGGCCGGTTACGCGGCCGGGCTGTCGGGCAAATGGCACCTGGGCGACAACCTGCGGCCGCAAAAGGGGTTCAGCCTTTGGGTCACCAAGCCGCACGGCAGCAGTCGCGGGTTTTACGATCAGAAGGTCATCAAGGACGGCAAGATTCACACCGAACCGACCTACCTGACCAAATACTGGACCGACCATGCCGTCGAGTTCATCGAGGCGAACAAAGACAAGCCGTTCTTCCTCTTCCTCGCCTATAACGGTCCGTATGGATTGGGTAGCTCGATGACCGAGCCGATCCGCCCAAACTCGTTATAAGTGCGGGTGACGGTGCGGAGGTAGCCGCCCGAGGTGTCGAGACGGCGGGTCCAGTCGAGCCGTCCGCCGTCGAGCTGGCTGACGCTGCCGGTGCCGTCCGGGAAGGTCGT
>CAZDHN010000259.1:0-8628 GCA_964505115.1 uncultured Planctomycetaceae bacterium | reverse complement strand
CCAGGACGAGTGTGCTGTGACTGTGGTGAATGAATTTGCTCACGACAAACATAAACAACTCAACAAATGGGTCGACTAAAATGAAACACAGTAACGAAACAACGGGCCCATCCAGAGTGGGTCGACGAGCTTTTTTGTCTGCGGTTTCGACCGGGCCACTTATGCTCTGGCAGACTCCCTCACTGCTGGCTGCGGATTCCAAAAGCAACGCAAAACCCAACAACGGCCGCTTGGACGTGACGGACTTTTCCCGATCGTTTTGCTTCTTCGCTCCGACTGTCGAGAAATCCTGGCGAGTGCGGATCCAGCTCGAATGCAGTTGCAAGATGATCGACGCGACCACCGGTCGGTTCAGCGAGATCATGCTCGGTGTCAGAACTCAGTCCGGCGCATGGCGCAATCCGCCAAACACGCCCGGCTACGACTTCTGGATGGTCTTCTCCAAGCAACGCGACTACATTAAGCGAGTTCAGACTTCCTCGTATCTCCCCGTGTCCTCGCACGTGGACCATACGAGGGACTATTTCCTCAGAAGCGGATGGCATCTTGAGTGCCGTCCGGCGGTGCCGCTTCGTTCGGCGGACGAGATTCGCGACGCACTGACGAGCTGGCGTCGCATTGTGGCCCAAACGGAATTTCGCAGTGCCGACGGTTCCCTCAAGTACGTCATCGAGTACCCGGTCAAGTGGGCCAGCACCAACCTTCAGAAGGACGAATTTCGTGTCGTGGCCGGGCCGGTATTGTTGCTGGACCCCGAGAAGACCAAAGTGGACGAGCCACCGGAGTTCGACGATTTGCAGTGGGCCTATCTGGATTTCGACAACTTCAAGAGCGTGCATTGTGTCCTTGAGCGGCCAACATCTGTTCTGGCAAGTGTTGCCCTGCAAGGGTCGTCAGGGGACCTGAGCGATCACAACCCGGCCCTGACCGCCGAGCAAGTCGATCAGATCGAAAAACGGCTCTACACTGGATGGGATTTGCCGATACCAGCCGATGATTTACGGAAGGTATTTCAAACCAATCACCACTCGGTTGTCGAGCATCATGGGGACCGCGTTGTCACCACACTCTACGCGCTCAGCAGGTTGCGCGCCGGGCAAGCCCGCCGGCTAAACGATAGGTGAGTCACGCCTAGCGTTGTAGTACTACCTTCCCCCGCGTTACCCTCAACCCACCAGGAGACTCCCCAATGAACATCAAGCACAAACTACCAACCGCCGCGCTGCTGGTGGCCGTGGCGATTGGCTCGGTCGCCGTTGGGCTGGCCGACGAGGACATCCGGCTGCATCCAAAAGGCGAGAAACTGATTAGCAGGTACCAGGGCCCGTACGTCAATCTTTCCGACGGCAGCGTGTTGGCCGTCGATTCCAACGTAGCGCGGATCAGCAAGGATGAAGGCAAGACCTGGAAGTCGTACCCGCTGTTCGCCGATCCGGAAAAGTTCCTCGCCCGACCGGAACGGGCGCTCATCCGCACCAAAGACGGCACGCTTGTGATGGGACTGCTCAACGAGAAGGAGATCACCCGGGGAAAGTGGGCGGTCAACGACAATAAGGAACTCGCGAAATTCTACCTGCCGACTTACATCACGCGAAGTCTCGACGAAGGCAAGACCTGGGAGACGCCAATCAAAATTCAAGACGGCTGGTGCGGCGCGATCCGCAGCCTGATTCAATTAAAGAGCGGCCGGCTGGTGCTGGCGGGCCAGGATGTGCGTTTCGACCCCGGCCGGCACGTGGTGATGAGCTACGTTTCCGACGACGACGGCAAGACCTGGAAGCAGAGCAACGTGTTGGATATCGGCGGCAGCGGCAGCCACGGCGGAGCCATGGAACCCACCGTGGCCGAACTGGCCGACGACCGCGTCTACATGCTGATCCGCACCGTCAAGGGCTGGTTCTGGGAGGCCTTTTCCGACGACGGAGGCCTGACCTGGCGAGACTTCGTCAAATCGCAAATCCGCTCGAGCACCTGCTGCGGTCAACTGGCCCGACTGGCCGACGGCCGGCTGATACTGCTCTGGAACCGCTCGCCCGTGGGCCAACCCTACAGCCTGAACAGTCGGGCGGAACTCTCCATCGCCTTCTCCTCCGACGAAGCCAAAACCTGGTCCAAGCCGGTCGTCGTTTCGCAACGCAAACTGCAACCCGGCGAAGCGTACCATGCGGCCAGGCAGTCGTATCCGTACGTCTTCGAGCGCCGGCCGGGTGAACTCTGGATCACCACCATGCAGGGTAACCTGCGGATGAAAATCAACACGGCCGACATCGCCGATGAAGCCTTGCCCAAGCCCGTCAAGGTCGTCGCCCTGGGCTCCTCTACCACCGCAACGCGCGGCTCGGTTAAGCACGTCTACTGCGACCGGCTCGATACCATGCTGCGCGACCGCGGCCTGCCGGTCGAGATCGTCAACTCGGGCGTCGGCGGCTCGACAACCGAGCATTCGCGAGCCCGCTTCCAGAAGGACGTGTTGGATCACAACCCCGAGTTGGTGATCATCATGCTGGGCGGCAACGATTCGGCCATCAACGTCTGGAAAACGCCACCCGCCACCGTGCCCCGTGTTTCGAAGAAGCTCTACGCCGAGAACCTCTGTAACTTTGTCAAGACGCTCAAGGCGCGCGAGGCAAAAGTCATTCTGATGGCCCCGCCGCCGTTCCGCTGGACGGAGAAGATAAAGGAACTCTATGGCAAGCCACCCTACGACGTGAACGACCCCTGGGGCTTCAGCGCCAATCTGGCCGAGTACGGCGACATCGTGCGCGAGATCGCCCGCCGGGAAGACCTCCCGCTGGTCGATGTTTTCAAAGCGTTTTCCGATTACGACAAAGTCGAGGGCCAGTCGGTCGACGACCTTCTGCTGGACGGCATGCACCCGAACGACAAGGGCCACGCCATCATCGCCGAGTTGCTCGCGCCCGTCATTGAAAAAGCATACAAATGATCGAAAAGGATAAACCCAACATGACCGCAACACGCTTCATCTCGGCGATTGGCACGCCGCTTGACGAGGACGGGGCTCTGCACGTGCCGGGGCTTGAAGCGCACATGGAAGACCAATGGCAGGCGGGTATCGACGGCCTGCTGGTCGCCGGAACCATGGGCATGATGCAGATGCAGACCGACGAGACCTATCGGCGGCTCGTCGAAGAAGCGGCCAACCTGGCCAGCGGACGCGGTGAAGTGATGATCGGCGTGGGCGATGCCAGCTTCGCCCGAACCCGCGACCGAATCAAATTTGTCAACCGCCATCGGGTCGACGCGGTGGTCGTTCTCACTCCATATTTCATCCCCTTCACGCAAGAGGACCTGGTCGACTACTTCCTCGCCTTGGCCGACTTCTCCCGCCATCCACTCTACCTATACGACCTGCCGGTCATGACGGGAGTGAAGCTCGAAATGGAGACGGTCCTGCGCGTGGCCGAGCACCCGAACATCCACGGCATCAAGTGCTCGTGCGAGTGGGATTGGACGCGGCAGTTGATCGAGCGGATAGGTGATCGCTTTCGCGTGATCGTGGCCCAGCCGCTAAAGGTCGACCGTTTGATCCGCGAAGGCGTCGGCGAGCACCTCGACGGCATCTTCACGGCGGCACCCGCTTGGACGGTTCAACTGGGTCGAGCGGCCGACGCGGGCGATTGGTCAACGGCCGCCGCCTTCCAACAGCGGATAACGCAGCTTCTGGAGGTTTACGGCCAGTTCGGCGGGATGCCATCCTACAGCGCGATCCTCAACGCGCGTGGCATCCCCGGCAACTTCGCGCCCGCCCCGTACCGCCCCTTGAGCGAATCCCGCCGCGAGCAACTACTCGACCATCCGCTGGTACGAGAACTCGTGGCCGACTCTTTCCGACCCGAATATAGCCCGCCGTAACCTTGATGCGCTCTAGTATCAACCATCAACCATCAACCATCAACCATCAACTACCAACTATCAACTACCCACTACCCACTACTCACTACTCAGTACGTCCGCACGTCAACCGCCGCTCCCTTGCGCTCGGCCGATAGATAGGCGCTGTAGATTGTCGAGATCGAATCGGCGGCCAGGAGGCTGTCGCTTTGGGGCGGCTCGCCGTAGGCCACCGTGCGGTAAAAGGCTTCCATCTCCTGCGGGTAGCCGGTGAACCAGTCTTCGTCGGGCGAGGTGCAAGCCCAGCCTTGCTTGGTCTCGATCTTCTCGACCACGTAAATGTCCTTGAAGTTGGCCTCGACCGGGTTGTAGGTTTGCATGGCCGTGTTGGGGTTGATGTTGCAGACCGCCCGATGGTTGTTGGCACAGACTTCCAGCCAGTTGTGAATGCCGCCGACGACGATATCCGAGGCAATCACGTCGGCCAACGTACCGTCCTCGAACTCGACGTGCATAATCGAGAAATCGTCGATATCGTAGTAGTTGCAGCGGATGTGCCCTTCATCGCGGAAGCCGTCCATTCGCGTTAGCGCGTGCGCCCGAGCGGAAACTGTCTTGGGCCGAATCGGCTTGCCGTCGCGTGCGTTGCCCTCGACCCGCTTCAGGTAAAGCGCGGCGGTCAGCGGGTGGCAGCCCTTGCCGATCAGCACGCCGCCGCCGCAACGCGACCAGTAGGCGTAGTCTTTCGAGTGCGAACCGCTATGGGCTTCCTCGCCGTGAATCCAGAGGATTTGGGCGCCCGTCTTCTCCAAAATCTCGCGTTCCTTCTGGATCGACGGCATGTAGACCCAGTTCTCGGCGTAGAGCAGCCGGCCCTTGCTGTTCTGCTCGGCCTCGATAATCCGGTCGACGCTTTCCAGGGCAGTGTCCAGCGCGATCTGCTTGGCGAACCGCTCGCCGTGGAAGTCGCCACTGCCGTCGCCGAAGTAGCCGGTCAGCGGTTTTTCACAGATGACGAATTTGTCGGCCTCCAGCGCGGCGACCGAAACCGCCTCGTGGGCGTAGGGCGGCGTGCAGCAGTGGACAACGTCGACCGCGTCGATCAGCGATTCCAGACTATCGAACGCCTTGATGCCGCGCTGCTTGGCGTAGGCCGCGGCGCCTTCGGTATCGACAGAGTAGTTGCCAACAATTTCAACGTCGGTGCCGTATATCTTCCGCACCGCCTCGAAATGGAAGCTGGCCGAAAACCCCGAACCGACAATTCCCGTACGAACGTGTTTCTTTTCCATGATTGGATACCTATTGATGATTGTATACCTATCTCACGAGGCGTGGGCTTTCTCTTCGAGACGCTCTGCGATCCAGAGCTTGATTATGGATTGCCTAGGTACGCCAAGCCGATCCGCTTCCCGATCCAACGACTGAATCATCCAGACAGGAAAGTCCACGTTAACTCTCTTTTGTTCTCTACCGGGACGTCTTGCCTTGGAGAAGTCGAGATGCTTGGTGATGTCTTCACCGCTGTCGAACTTCTTGTCAAACTCTTCAGCTTTCATATGCTTCGACCTCCTGCTTTCGTGACCGACGGACGGAAATGATACGAGTCTTGTCATCACGAATGGTGAACACGGCCGACCAATGCTTGTCCGCAATTTTGCCAATCAGCAAGTATCGCTCTTCCTCTTGAATTTTGGATGGGACTTCGAGCCTGTCGGCATCTCTCCAGAGTGCCTGGGCCTCGACGAAATCAATACCGTGCTTCTTCTTGTTTGCCGTGCTCTTCCGTGCATCGAAATCGAACTTTATGGTATAGATACTATACCTCCTGGGCGCTTCGTGTCAAGCGCCGATATTCCGGATTCGAGGTACGCTGTAATTTCACTAAACGCTCACCCAACCAAGATACTGCAAGTAGTTAAGCAACCACGGGTGAACCCACGGATTCCACGTCGGATAGGTGGCCGAAGCAGCCGAGACAACCAGCAGCAGCAGGGCCAGGCCGCGAGTCCATCCCCGGCGTCCCATTACGTCGGCGGCCGGAAGCATCGCCACAAGCCACATCGGAGCGAACCAGAACAACCAGCGCAGCCCGCAAGTCATGCCGCCGTAGTTGCGATCGCCGAGCGGCCGCGCCAGGTAGAACACAATACATATCAACGACAGCGCGCCGATCAGCAGGGCCAACTCCCTCGGCCGCCGCTCCGGGCCGAACAGCCAGATCGCCAGGCCGGCCACGCTGAGCAGCCAGACCGGCGTGAGCGAGAATATCCCGTGGTGGCCAACCAGTACGTGCAAGGCGTAGATGCCGGGCGAGGGCTCGCCCCGATCAACACCAACCCGATTGTTCCAGTAGCTCTCGTACTGTTTGCCGTTTCGCTGGTAGGTGTAGTCGTACCAGTTGTCGCCTTCGCCGCGATGCATGTAGGCCGGGCGAAGGCTCTGGTGCGCGATCCAATTGGTGCCGAAGAATCCGGCCGCCACCAGCAGCACGCCGGGCAGGAAAGCCAAAACGGTCTGACGCGGCGCACGCCACAACAGCGCGGCCCCAACCGCGGCCAGGAGGCAAGCCGCCGGCAGTTCGTTGGCGACCGTAAAGGCGGCGAACAGCCCGGCGATGAAGAAGTATCGCAACTCGCGCCGATCGTCGAACCAGATCCGCACCAGCGCGTACAATGTCACCATTGCACAGACGGCGGCCGGCAGATGGTTGTTTATCACCACGCCGAAAGTCGTCAGGAACGTGCCGAAGGTGGCCGCCCCCATCACGAAGATCCGCCCCCAGTCGCTCGTGCCGAAACGCTCGATGAGCCGGGCGAGCAGCAGGAAGTAGATTATCAGCGGGATCACGTTGATCGTCACCAGCATGAACCGGCCCACGGCGTACGGATGCGTACCCAAGGTAGCGCCGGTAAGCCGATGAATCAGCCAATACTCGCCCGCCACCAAGGTGGGAAACAGCGGCGGCTTGCTCGAGTAGAGATGCCCATGGTGCTTGACCATGTCGATCGTGTCCCAGGTGGGTTCCGCAATCACCTTATCGATTGCGTAGGGCACGTCCTCCACCCGCATGTCTTCCTCCACAATCGCGCGGATCATGCACCAGCGGCTGCGGTCGTTGGCGCTTAGGAAGGGCCGGCGGAGCCGAAGAAGTCTCCGGATTCGGGCTTCCTCCTTCTCGATCACTCGTTGCAGTTTCTTTGGTTCCAGCCCTCTTTCCTCAAGCAGCGCCGTCTTCTCGGCTATCGTCTTGTCGATGCGGGACTTCTCGAGCGCGCGCTGGTCGACCGCGTCGACCGCCATGATGCGACCGAGCATCGCGCCGGTGCCAAGTGCTATCAACAGCAAGTACACGCCGCGGCGCAGGCCCGCTTGCGGATCGTCGGTTGTTGGCGTCATTCGTTCTCTTCGGAAGATGATTCGGTTGAAGCCGGCTCGGGGCCGGTCCGATCGGAGATCGCGTAGGTTTTGATGTGGCGTTCGTGGTAGGCGGTGATCAACTCGGCCAGGAAGCCGATCGACATGAATTGCCCACCCAACAACAACAGCCCCACCGAGTAAATCAACGCCGGCCGCTGATGCAAGGGGAGCAGCCCCAGGTCGGGAGCCAGTTGGGCCACCAGCCAATAGGCGGCCAGGTAGATCAATCCGACCGCGCCAAGCAGGAACGATATCAGCCCGACCGTTCCCAAAACGTGCTGCGGACGTTGCCCGAAACCGGTGAGAAACTTCACCGTCAGAAGGTCCAAGAACCCTTTAACGAATCGGGTGACACCGTACTTCGACTGGCCGAACGTTCGTGGGCGGTGCTGGATGACCAGTTCGCCGACCCGAAATCCCCGCGCGGCGGCCAGCACTGGCACGAAGCGATGCAACTCGCCGTACAGCCGCACCTCGTCGAAAATCTCGCGGCGATAGCATTTCATGCCGCAATTGTGATCGTGCAGCACCACGCCGGTCAGCCGGCTCACCATCCAATTGAACACCCGCGAGGGGCCCACCTTGTGCCAGGGGTCGTGGCGAACTTTCTTCCAGCCGCTGACCACGTCGTGGCCCTTTTCCATCTCGGCAAGGAATCGGGGAATTTCGTGCGGATCGTCCTGGAGGTCGGCGTCAAGCGTCATCACCAGTTCGCCCCGGGCGTGGCTGAAGCCGGCGCTGAGCGCGGCCGCCTTGCCGAAGTTTCGACGGAAGCGCAATCCGCGCACTTGCGGATCGGCGTCGGCCAGCCGCTCGATCACCTTCCAGGAGCCGTCGGTCGAGCCGTCGTCGACGAAGATGATGTCGAGCCCGTATCCCTCGGCGACGGCAACCTCGCCCAACTCCCGGTGCAGGGCCTCCAGGCTTTCCACTTCGTTAAACACGGGGATTACAATCGAGAGCATATGGCTGTCTCTTTCTTGGAAGACGTGAAAAACAACTTCACCTTCCCGGCAAGTGGGTGGCTGGGGTCGAGCCACGAGGGACGAGAGGCGAGCCCCCAGTATTCCGCAATCCGGGGGCTCGTCCCGCGCCACTCGTCCCTCGTCCTCGACCTGTTTGTCCGTATCCGTATTTCATCCGTGTTTCATCCGTGGCTCAGTTTCCTCGTATCGGTGGCAGTCGTGAACGGTTACGTCCGGTTTCCCAGGACCAACAACGTATAGGATACCCGATATAATCAATTCGGAAACCAACCAGACGATCCGCAGCAGCAACGCGCCGGCAATCGCGGCAAGCTGGCCGAATCGAGGCACCATCAATTCGGCCAATACGGCCTCGCGCACAACCGCCCCG